>DATKQQ010000157.1:0-97306 GCA_035532615.1 Hanamia sp. | reverse complement strand
GAATAACAATACTGTAATGAAATTAAGGCGGTACCATCATTTCGTACCTTCCCTTTTCTGACGATTAATTTAATTGGTTGTCGCATACCTTGGTCTATTTTTGGTCTATAAAAGTGCTACCAAGCTATGTAAAGGTAAGAGCGGTAAAAATGCTGATTTGTTTATAAATAATTAATAAACAGTATCTTACAGTTAAGATAAGTAAAGTTGAGTAAAGTTGAGAATCGGTAATTTATAGGCTCTAATTTCCCGGATGATACTTTGTACCCAATAGCGAGTTGTAATTGTCCTGATATCGAAAGGGGCGACATCGGTCAAAGCCATTTATTCCTGGCTTTTGGAGATCAGGCAAATACTTAAACGTCAAAATTCTACATTTCGTCGAAAAAAACAATCAGTTCAACGAAAACGCGCGGTATTATTTGTATTTGTTTTGCATCTTTATATCAGAAAGCGGGACGAAACGCTCAAATATCCAGAAAAAACCAAACAGTATCCAAAAGAAAAAACTAAACCAGTATCCAACAAAAAAACCAAAACAGTATCCAAAAGAAAAAACCAAACAGTATCCAAAAGAAAAAACCAAACATTCCAGGAAAGGAACCCAAGAAAACAAAACAACTATCCCAAAAAAGCCGAATTAGTACATCTGAAAGATGTAAGCTTTAATGAATCTTGAACCACAAACTGTTTAAAACAGTAAAAATCTTTAAATGCCCCACTTACATGGGGCGTTTTTTGTAACATCTTTTATTGTGGATTGGATATATAAATAAGAGAGTCCTGTTGAATATTATAAGAAGATGGAAAAGATTTACTGAATAATACGATCTGATTAAGAAGCAGCCTTCCAAATTTGATGACGCTGGAACCGGAAACAGAAATTATTTCAGATTCGTTTATACTTATCAAAATTAATGATAAACACGCTTAATAAAATGATAGCTAACCCTGCTATCTGGGAGCCATGAATTATTTCGCCGCCAAAGAATACCCCCAACAACACCGCAACTACCGGATTTACATAAGCATTGGTACTCACCTGCGTTGCCGGCTTCACCTGCAATAGCCAGATGTAGGCGCTGTAACCTGCTACAGAGCCCATCAAAACTAAAAAGGTAACGGAGAGCCATGCCCGTAAATGAATCGCATGAAACTGGAAATGAAAAATTTCACCCGTGAAGCATGCCACTATTAAAAAGGAGATAGCGGCAAAAATCATTTGCCATGCAGCCGCTACAATAGTATTTCCTTCCCCATTATATTTTGAATACAATGCACCCACACACCAACTGATATTTCCGGCAACTACTACCAGCAAAGCAATTACCTGGATTGTTCCGGCAACAGGTGACAGGTTGTAAAATATTTTTTCGCTAAATAAAAGAATAACACCTGCAAAGCCGGTAATAACTCCTGTAATAATAAATTTATCTTTTAGGTTGGCTTTCAGGTTTCTGCTATCAAACAACACAAACCACACCGGCGCCGCAGAAACCAATACGGCTACCAAAGAACTTTGAAGTGTTTCTTCGGCCCAGATGATAGTACCATTGCCGATAAACAATAATAGATTACCAACAATGAAAGAAGTTTTTAGCTGGGGGCGATTGAACAATTCATACTTTTTGAGTGAGCACCATATCATCAAAATAGTTCCCGAAGCAAAGAAGCGAAAGGCGCCCAAAACAAAAGGTGGAAAATCCCTCTCTGCTGCCTGTACAAAAAAGTAGGTAGAGCCCCATACTATATATATGATAGCGAAAGCAATTATTACTGTAACTAATGGAGCAGGTCTGTTATGGCTTTCCGTCATAAGCCTGCAAAGATGAAGCAGAGAGCAGATATATCCACAAAAATATTTTTATAAAGATCGGGGAGCTGAGGTTGTCTTCCGATTCCATCATTTTATCAGCTTTCCAATTTTTTCATATTGATGGGATCCCAATGAATAATTTTATTTTCGAAATAACTTTCGTTGCAGGCAAGCGCCGGCGCTGCTGCCCTGAAACCAAACACGGCATCTTCAACTACAGGTGTTCCGTTTCTTACACTGTTGAAAAAATTAATGTGGTGTTGCAAATGGGCATCAAAGCCGGGAGGCGCTTTATAAAATGTATCAGGTTTATTATGTCTCTCTTGCTGTTGCGGAGTATATTTCTCATTATACTGTTTTATCAGTTGCTTTTGCATTGCTTCAGGGTAAGTAGTCAGCGCATCCCACCCACCTATCCCCGGGGCCTCAGGCATTTTACTATGATGCACGGCAAATCCATCCGGGTTAATTGTTATCGTTCCTTCATCACCCACAAAACGAGTTACTTCAGAGCCTCCGGTTCCACTAACAAAATTTACCTGCAAAGTCAATTGAAAAGGTGAATGTTCAGGAGATTCCGGGTATTGCATGATTCCTGCCATCAGATCCGGAACATTACGTCCATCTTTCCAATAGCACAATTGGCCCGATGCATATATTTTCTCCGGCCCTTTTGAATCTGTTATCAGGTGAGTGCCGGAAAGAAGATGAACAAACAAATCACCGGCTACGCCTGTCCCAAATTCACGATAATTTCTCCACCAGAAAAACTTTTTGGGATTATAGGGGATTTTTTTCATTCCCTCAATATACCTGTCCCAGTCAACAGTTTCAACAGATCCGTCAGTGGGCATTGTATATTCCCACGCTCCTAAAGCATCCTGCCGGTCATAAACTGCATTTACCATATTCAGTTTTCCTATTTCGCCCGACTTATATAATTCGTGTGCTTTTTGAAAAACAATATTGCTTACATACTGGCTTCCTACCTGCATTACTTTTCCACTTTCCTTTTGAACTTTAATCACATCAAGCCCTTCGCTGATATAATGCACCATTGGCTTTTCACAATAAACATGTTTACCTGCCCTAAGCGCTGCTTTGGTGATACGCGCATGCCAAAGGTCCGCTGTAGAAATAATAACTGCGTCTATGTCCTTACGTTCCAGAATTTTCCTGTAATCATTTGTTACGAAAAGATCTTTGCCATGTAATTCTTTCGCCCTCTCAAGCCTGCCGGTATAAAGATCGCATGCCGCAACTAATTTTACGCCCGGAACTTGTATGGCTGCATCTGCATTTTGATTGCCCATAATTCCCATCCCTATTGACGCTACATTGATCTGATCATTGGAAGAAAAATTCTTTTGATAATGAAGAATGTATTCTTCTCTTTTTGCCTGGGCGGCTAAAGAGGCTAACGGGGCTGTGGTAATTGCAAGTGTAGTTCCGGTTAATTGCTTCAGAAATTTTCTTCTGGAGGATTGTTTTGGTTTTTGCATATCATTTATTTTTAAGAGAAGTTTGAAAATCAAAAAAAATAATGCTTTCCCAGATGATTTTTTTTCATCTGCATAAAAACAAACTCAAGTTACAATATTTTAAAAAATATAATCATGATTTTCTATAAATTGCACTCAATAAGCGGAAGTAGCTCATCTGGTAGAGCGACAGCTTCCCAAGCTGTAGGTAGCGGGTTCGAGCCCCGTCTTCCGCTCTTTTGCATAATTCACTTGCTTTCTAAATTTCCTGCCGGTAAGGCAACAAATACGAAGGATTTCATTTTCATTTTATAATTAATCCCTTTGCTTATAAGGGAGAATTGGGTTAATAAAATTAAAGTTTTAGTTTTGATAACAATATGAAAGCTATGGATATAGAGATGAATAAAAATGAAGACGCCAATAAGATGGCATGGAGTAATATTAAAATATTACTTGAAAAAATAGAGGAAGGCGGAGGTAAAAAAGCAATTCAAAAACAAAAGGAAAGAAATAAATTAACCGCCCGGGAGCGTTTGGAGTATCTTCTGGATAAAGAAAAACCATTTTTAGAAATTGGTGCATTTGCCGGATACGGAATGTATAAAGAATTCGGCGGATGTCCGGCAGGGGGCGTTGTAGCCGGAATTGGATACATAGGCGGAAAACAATGTGTCATTGTTGCCAACGATCAAACTGTAAAAGCAGGCGCCTGGTTTCCAATCACGGGAAAGAAAAATCTGCGCATGCAGGAAATTGCAATGGAAAATAATTTGCCTGTAATTTATCTCGTTGACAGTGCAGGAGTTTTTCTTCCTATGCAGGATGAAATATTTCCTGACAAAGAACATTTTGGTCGCATCTTCAGAAATAATGCGAAAATGAGTGCTATGGGAATTACCCAGATTGCCGCTGTGATGGGGCCTTGTGTTGCAGGCGGCGCTTATCTTCCCATAATGAGTGATGAAACACTAATGGTGGAGGGACATGGCTCTATTTTTTTAGCGGGACCTTATCTCGTAAAAGCTGCGATCGGGGAGAATACAGATAGTGAAACATTGGGGGGAGCCACAACTCATACAGAAATCAGTGGCATTGCAGATTACAAATTCAAAACAGAAGAAGAATGCCTTGATTGTGTAAAAAAAATCATTTCAAAAATTGGAGATTTCCCAAAGGCAGAGTTCAATCGAAAAGAGTCAGTACCACCGGCTAAAGAACCTTTAGAAATTTACAGCTTTTTCCCCGAGGGGAATACGAAACCTTATGACATGCATGAAATAATTTACAGGATTATTGATGCATCTTCATTTGTGGAATTCAAAGAAGAATATGGCAAAACACTTATCTGTGGCTATGCGCGGGTGGATGGATGGGCTGTGGGAATAGTAGCCAATCAAAGATTAAATATTAAAAATAAAAAAGGTGAATTACAGATCGGAGGAGTTATTTATAATGACAGCGCTGACAAAGGAGCCAGGTTCATTATGAATTGCAATCAGAAAAAAATCCCTTTAATATTTCTGCAGGATATAACTGGCTTTATGGTTGGCACAAGAAGCGAGCATGCCGGAATAATAAAAGATGGTGCTAAAATGGTGAACGCTGTTGCCAATTCAGTAGTTCCTAAAATCACTTTCATTCTCGGAAACTCTTATGGAGCAGGCAATTACGCTATGTGCGGTAAAGCCTATGACCCGCGGTTTATTTATGGATGGCCTTCGGCTAAGATTGCTGTAATGGGTGGCGATCAGGCTGCAAATACTTTATGGCAAATAGAAGAAGCATCCTTAAAATCCAAAGGAAAAGAAATTACTCCTGAATATGAACAAAAATTTTTAAAAGAAATGTCTGACAAATATTCCAGTCAGACAACTGCTGTTTATGCCGCTTCCCGGTTATGGATAGACGCAATTATTGATCCCATAGATACCAGGAAGATCATTTCAGAAAATTTATCAGCAGCCAATCACCAACCTAAAATAGATGAATTTAAAACCGGGGTTTTCCAGGTGTAATTTTCTTTTAAAATAACTTAACTTTATTTTTATCATTCTACTTTTTTGCCAGTGAAACAAAATTTAATCCACATTTACACAGACGGATCCTCACGTGGAAACCCTGGTACGGGTGGCTATGGAACAGTTTTGATCTGGGGAAATATTAAAAAAGAATTGTCGCAGGGATATCGCATGACTACCAACAACAGGATGGAACTAATGGCAGTGATCGCCGCATTGGAAGCTTTGAAAAAAAATGATCTTGAATTGATCATTTTTTCAGATAGCAGCTATGTAGTAAAGGCTGTTATGGAAGGCTGGTTGAATACCTGGATAAAAACCAATTTTAAAGGAGGTAAAAAGAACAGTGATCTGTGGTTAAGGTATTATGAACTTTCAAAAAAGCATAAGATCCAATTTAAATGGGTAAAAGGTCATGCCGAAAATGTGATGAATAACCGATGTGATGAATTAGCAACCCAGGCTGCCGATGGAAAACATTTATTGGTAGATGCCGGATATGAGAACCAGGCATAAGAATCAGTTATACAAAAATCAAATCCTTCTTATTAGTTTGTTTACTGTCTCCAAAGAAATCTGATAGTTGTATTTTCGTAACAAGGTAAAAGCAATAAAATCTGTCTATTTAATATAATCTGTTAACTCAAAAAAAATTAAATTTCTTACTTTTGCAAAAACATTAGAAATGAAAATCAACAGGCAAATCATATTTAGTTTCATATTATTAATTATCATCGCTTCACTCTACAGGATAATGCCTGGGCGTCCGTATGGATTTGCTCCGCAAATTGCTATGGCAATATTCGGAGGTGCTATTATTAAAGATAAAAAATTTGCATTCCTGCTTCCTATATTAGCAATGTTTGTTTCTGATGCATTGTACCAATTATTGTATGTGAATGGGGTTGGTAATATACCTGGCTTTTATGACGGCCAGGTTGTGAATTATATTTTATTTGCAGGTCTTACTGTGTTCGGCTTTTTCATTAAAAACCTCAATATAAAAAGAATCGCTATTGCTTCTTTTACTGCACCTACCGTCTATTTCCTTATTTCCAATTTTTTAGTTTGGGCAAGTTCTTCTCCATTGGCAGGCCTCGCAAGGCCTAAAACTTTCAGCGGATTAATGATGTGTTATGGCGACGGATTACCTTTTTATCCATGGAGTTTAGCTTCCACTTTTATTTTTTCCGCCATTTTATTTTGGAGTTATTATTTTATGACAAGGTCTACCTCCATGCCCTCCAAAGGAGGATTCTTAAAACTCTAAAAGCCGGGATTTTCTATTTCAGTTTTGTAGAATTAAATATTTTATGTTTCGATACTTATTACTCGCTTCTTAATACTTGATACTTTCTTTTGGCACATCATAACCATACCGGGCTCCTTGGCGAACAAATGGCTGCCAAATATCTTTTAGAAAAAGGTTTTATTATTCTTCATCAAAACTGGCGTCACAGCCACTGGGAAGTTGATTTCATAACTTCGCTGAAAGACACATTACATTTTATAGAAGTAAAAACAAGAAGGACAAAAAAATTTGGTAATCCTGATGATGATGTTACTAAAAAGAAAATGGAAAATCTGATAAATGCTTCTGAAGAGTATCTTTATTTACATCCTGAGTGGAAGAAAATTCAATTTGATGTTTTATCAATAAATATTCTTAAGAATAAGCCTACCGAATATTTTTTTATCGAAGATGTATATATTCCATGATGGTCTATGGAATTGATAAAATAGGAATTGCCAATATTTATTTGTTTGCCGGCTTTTACTTTTCTTTCATTAGATCTGCCAAAACCATTGCTGTTACTGCTTCCAGCACAACAGGAACGCGTAGAGCAATACACAGGTCGTGTCTTCCTTTTACAGAAAATGGTTCTACTTTTCCATTTTCAATATTGAGCGTATTTTGCTCTTTAGGAGTAGAGGAAGTAGGCTTTACCACAATGCGAAATATCAACTCATTTCCATTGGTAATGCCACCAACAATTCCGCCGGCATTGTTGGTAGCGGTAGTTCCGTCAGGATTTATAATAGCATCATTATGTTCTATTCCAAACATTTTTGCTGCCGCGAAACCTGCGCCAAATTCAATTCCCTTTATGGCAGGTATGGAAAATACTGCATGGCTAATTAAAGATTCCACAGAATCAAAAAAAGGCTCACCTAATCCGATTGGAAGTCCTGACACTTTACATTCTATAATTCCACCAACAGAGTCTTTGGCATCAATTGCTTTCTGCAAGCCTTTTTCCAGATCTTTTTCACCGCCTATCTCAAGAATAGTTGAATGAACTTCAATTTTTTTATCAGGAGACAAAGATTCAATTACCTTTTTAGCAACCACGCCCGCTGCCACGATCGCAACAGTCAGCCTCCCGCTAAAATGTCCACCGCCCCGGTAATCTTCAAACCCATTGAATTTTTTATGAGCCACAAAATCAGCATGGCCGGGCCTGGGAACTGCGCGAAGCTTTTCATAATCACTGCTACGTGTATTACTATTTTTAAACAAAATGGTGATAGGTGCGCCGGAGCTTTTATGATTAAAAACACCGCTGATGATTTCGGGAATATCATCTTCTTTTCTCGGTGTGGTTCCTTTTACACCAGGCTTTCTTCTTTCTATATCTTCTTTAAAATCTTCAGGAGTAATGCCGATCCCGGGTGGGCATCCATCTATTACAATACCCACATATTCTCCATGTGATTGTCCAAAAACTTGTACTCTGAAATTTTTACCAAATGAATTCATATCATTTTCAATTTTCAATTTTCAATTTCCTAATATCCATATTCCCTCAAATGTATTTCATTATCTCTCCATTTTGGTCGAACCTTCACAAACAATTCAAGAAATACTTTTCTTCCTATAAATTCTTCAATATCTTTTCGTGCCAAAGTTCCCAATTGTTTGATCATTTTGCCACCTTCGCCCAATACAATTCCTTTCTGCGTTTCTCTTTGTAAAATGATGTCGGCAGTAATTTTAGTAAGTGTTGTTTTCTCTTTAAACTCCTGCACCAGCACCGTTGAATGATAGGGGATTTCATCCTGGTATAAATAAAAGATCTTCTCCCGGATCAATTCGCTTACAAAAAATTTCATTGGAAGATCGCTTAGGTTATCATCTGCATAAAACGGTTCGCCTTCAGGAAGCATAGAAACTATTGTATCTAATAATTTTTTTATCCCCTTATTTTTCGATGCAGAAATTTCAAGTACTTTTTTGCAATATTTTTTTTCAGAAAAAAAAACGATTGCTTTTTCAATCGTTTCCTGGTTAGCAATATCTGTTTTGTTTAGCAAAACAATGGCAGGAACTTTCAGAGCCAGGTTGGAAAATATGGCATCCGCCTCAGAAATATCATCTTTTACATCCACAATAAGCAACGCAATATCTGCATCTTCAAGGCTACCCTTTACAGCCAGCATCATTTTTTCATGAAGCTTATATTTGGGTTCTATAATGCCGGGAGTATCAGAAAAAATGATCTGGTAATCTTTATCATTTAAAATCCCCTTAATACGATGTCGTGTGGTTTGTACTTTTGGAGATACGATAGCAAGCTTCTCCCCCATTAAAACATTTAGCAAAGTACTTTTACCTGCATTGGGCTTCCCAAAAATATTTACAAATCCTGATTTCATAATTTTTGCGAAATTAATCCTTTGAAAATAAATTGGATTAGCGAAATTCCAAATAGAAATATCTCTGTAAAATATTTCAGGTGATTACAAAAAAACTAAATTTATCTAAACAATTATCGAAAACCAGGATTTCTTTTTTTTTACATTTTTAAATTAAAATATGGAAAGCTTACATCATCTTTTTGGAAATGGCGCCAATCTTAATTCTCTACAAATGAGCCTTCGCGCTATTGTGATTCTTTTTATCGCACTTGCCCTTATCCGTTTTACAGGCATGCGTGCCTTTGGAATCAAATCCGCTTTTGATACCTGTATCATTATTATGCTGGGGGCCGTTCTTAGCCGTGCAGTTGTAGGTGCTTCACCATTTATCGCCACAATCATTGCCTCAATAGTTTTGGTATCTATCCACAAAATCATTGCCATTATAAGCGTAACAGATCAAGCTCTGAGTCATCTTGTAAAAGGAAAACCCCTTTCACTTTACAAAGATGGAATTCTTAATAATAAAAATTTGAGAAAATGCTCTTTGAGTTTTGGAGATATTATGGAAGAAGTCTGCCTAAATTTAAACCAAAACACATTGGTAAATATTGAAGAAATTTTTATGGAGAGAAATGGAAAGGTAAGTTTAATTGAGAAAACAGATAAGGTAACGGCTTAAAGGATGGCAAAAAATGCTGTTTTAATGGCATTGAATCTTCATCTTTTTCGATCTTAAATTTATTAAAGAGTATTTTTACGATTGACCTACATCGTTAAATTACTATACCAACCGTAATAATAATAATTGAAAAATTAAGGAATAGCCCCCTTGCTGTGTGTACTACCGACACATATCTTTGTTCCAGAAGTTGATTGATGTTCAACAAACATGAATCGATCCGAAATCCAAATCCATTGAAAACATTTTCTCCTTAATCCAGGGAAAACCAAAGTGAAATCTGATATCATTCAACTTCTAATTTTAATCCAATACCCATAGAAAAATTATAATCCTCTATGAAAACCGGGCTGCAAAGCTCAATAAAATTTAAGCCTGAAAAACCAAATTACCCCAGGATTAAATTATTAAACTTCCGCTTGAAAAGGCGGGAGTTTTTTTTGGGATTCATGTGAAAAATAGATGTTGCACTGCAGATTTTTGATTAACACATTATCTAATCATCTCCCCCATCCCCATTTTAAGAATTCCGGAAATGCACGTGCCCAGGTAAGTACATCATGTTTACCATCTTTTAATTCTAAATAACGGATATCGGATTTGGCGTTGTAACCCTTTTTTATCAATTCGGCAATTAAAGAAGTAGTATCATCAATAGAATCAATAATTCCATTGCCATTTCTGTCGGCAGTTTCATCAAGCGTTCCGGTTTCAAAAAAGAATTTAAGCCAGGGATAATAATTTCCATTCTTTATTTCATTATGCATAATACGGTGATCACTTTCTATAAATTCCGGATCATCCTGAGATACACTTCGCCACCAAAGGGAACCACTAAATATGCCCGCTTTTAAAAATTCCTCAGGATGATTCCATACAATATCCAAAGCGCTTAAGCCACCCAATGAAAGACCGCAAAATGATTTATCCTTAAATGTTACCATTGAATATTTTATTTTTATAAACGGAATTAATTCCTCAAAAATAAAACGGGTATATAATGCTGCCTTTGCTCCCCTACCTTTGTAATCTAAGATACCAGCGGTTCCATATTCATTTTTTCTATCTGGCCCACAATGAATACCCACGCATAGTAAAGGAACCATTTTATCAGAAAGCTCTCCGAGAATTTTATCAAAATTCATAGTCAACAGATCTTGACCGTCATTGATGAGCAAAAGGCTTACTCCAACTTTATTAATTTTAGATGTGGGAAAATAAAAATCAATAACTACATCCCTTTGTAAAAAAGTTGAGGTAATAGTTTCTGTATTGGGAATACTCTCAGTTAGTGTTTCTATATTCATGAAATTTTCAAAATTAAGAAAATTGTTTAAAATATAAGTTGGATCTAATATCTTAAATAGCAAAAAAACCAAATAGACATTTCTTTTTTATAAATTCAAATTATTCAGGTGATCATAAAAAAGTAATCTGGCAATCATACTTTAATTATAAAAAACGTAAACTTGCATTTCAATTACAATATAAATATTCCTCTCTCGTTAATTCATTACCCAAAAAAACTTACATGAGAACAATAAAACTAATTATCAAACTTTTTGCAACATTGGTTGCAGTTTCACTTTTTGCAGGTTGTAAAAAAGATTCAACTTCAACTCAACCTCAATCTTCTTGTAAAGTAACCAGCATTTCAGTAGGAGGTGCTATTGCTGAAACAGTAGCTTATAATACTAATGGAACGATTGATTCCATTGTTTCCGGCACGGATATTACTTCTTACGTTTATAGTGGGAATACAATTACTGAAACTACTTTGAATTCGGGGCAATTTGATAATATAGCAATTGTAACTGTAAATAGTGATGAGCTTGCTACTAATGTACGAACTGAATATAGTGCCGACGGAACCGACTGGGACAATGCTGCGTATGAGTATAACGGAAGCCAGGTTACAAAACTTATCTCTACCTCATCTTATACTGTAAGCGCTGATACCACTTCTTTTCAATGGTCCGCGGGGAATTTGGCTTCTGTTATTGAAGACGGCGATACTACCAAAATTGATTATTTTACAGATAAACTTAGCCAGCCAGGTGATTATCTTTCACTGTCGCAACTACATCAGGGATATGAAATTTTCATAAATAAAAATATTATAAAAACAATTACTACTGGTGCTGATGTTTCCAATCTAACTTATACTTATGATACAAATGGAAAAATAACATCTCTTACAGAAAATGATGGAACTAATACTGAAACTTATAGTTTTCAATACCAGTGTAATTAAAAGATTTCACCACTTCTTTAGCCGGCATTTCTATTAATTGCCGGTTTTTTTATGCCTATGCCACTATTGAATTTGTCGCAAAAATTAATGAAGCCCACTTTGCCTGAAATTAATTTTGTTATATTGAAAATCATAAAATACATTTAGATGTGGATTTGCGGTAACCGTTTCCTTTCATTCAAAATAATCAATCATGAAAAAAATTGGCATCTTATTCGGAAAAGAAAGGAGTTTTCCCGACGCACTTATTCAAAGAATTAATGAGAAAAATGTTGATAGTATTATTGCAGAACCTGTTCATATTGATAGGGTTATGCAGGGAGAAAGCAGCGGGTATGCGGTAATTATTGATCGTATTTCGCAGGATGTCCCGTTCTATCGCGCTTATTTAAAAAATGCTGCGCTTTGCGGAACGGCAGTCATTAATAATCCTTTTTGGTGGAGCGCAGATGAAAAATTTTTCAATAATTGCCTGATGACAAAAATTGATATCCCTGTTCCCAAAACGGTAATTATTCCATCCAGTTCTTTGCCAACAGATACCAGCGATCAATCATTTTCAAACCTTGCTTATCCTTTGGATTGGGAAAGTATTTTTAATTATATCGGTTTTCCTGCCTACATGAAACCACATGCCGGTGGCGGTTGGAAAAGTGTTTACAAAGTTACGGGTGTTGATGATTTTTTTACAAAGCATGGCGAAACAGGGGAACTGATAATGATGCTGCAGGAAGAAATTATTTTTGATGAATATTATCGTTGTTACTGCATTGGTGGTGAAGATGTACGAATTATGCCCTATGAGCCACGAAACCCTCATCATCTCCGTTATGTCTCTGATTTTAAACCCGATGAAGACAGGCTGCAATTAATGAAGGATATTGTAATAAGGATTTGTAAATACCTGGGATATGATTTTAATACCGTTGAATTGGCTTTGCGTAACGGAGTGCCTTATGCGATTGACTTTTGCAACCCGGCTCCTGACGCGGAAGTTACCAGCGTAGGCAAGGAAAATTTTGATTGGGTTGTGGAAGCTGCTGCTAATTTCGCCATCAAAAAAGCGCAAACTCACCAGGATGGAAAAGGTAATTTAACCTGGGGAGAATATATAAAACGCGGCATAGAAGGAAAGACGCTAATTTGAAGAGCTGACAAGTAATTTTCAGCCTTCAACTTTCAGCACTCAACAAAAATTAAGAAATACAAACTAAGAACTAATCAACTTTTAATCTATGGCTGCGATTTCTTACAAACATTTTACACTCGGTATTGAAGAAGAATACATGGTATTAGATCCGAGAACCCGAGAGTTAAAAAGCCATGAACAAAAAATTGTACAGGAAGGAGAAAAAATAATTAAGGATAAAGTAAAAGCGGAAATGCACCAGGCGGTAGTTGAGGTGGGTACAGATATTTGCCAGAATATTGATGAAGCGTTTGTAGATGTAGCAAATCTTAGAAAAACTATCAGCAGCATTGCAAAAGATCTCGGACTAAATGTTGGTGCTTCCGGTACCCATCCCTTCAGCCATTGGGAAAGCCAGTTGATAACTGAACATGCACGCTATAATGATATTGTAAAAGAATTGCAGGAAGCTGCAAGGAGCAATTTAATATTTGGATTGCATGTGCATGTGGGAATGGAAAGCCGCGAAATGGCAATTCATATCGCTAACTCAGCAAGATATTTTTTACCACATGTGTATGCGTTAAGTACGAACTCCCCTTTTTGGGAAGGAAGGCTTACAGGTTATAAATCTTACCGTTCAAAAATTTTTGATAAGTTCCCACGAACAGGAATCCCTGATTTTTTTGATAGTATAGAGAGTTATGAGAATTACGTAAAGATACTTGTAAAGACCAATTGCATTGATAACGCAAAAAAAATTTGGTGGGATTTAAGAGTTCACCCATTTTTCAATACTGTCGAATTCAGGATTTGCGACGTACCAATGACTGTTCAGGAAACCATAACATTAGCTGCGCTTTTCCAGGGAATTTGCGCCAAACTTTATAAGTTACGCTCTCAAAATCTCAATTTCATTACTTACCAAAGAGCCCTCATCAACGAAAATAAATGGCGTGCAAGCCGTTATGGCATTGAAGGAAGCATGATTGACTTTGGAAAGGAAACTGAAGTAAATACCCGTGTGCTCATTTATGAATTACTTGATTTTATCGATGATGTAGCAGGGCCTTTGGGTATTAAAAATACTATTGGCAATGTACATAATATCCTGGAAGCAGGTACAGGTGCCGACAGGCAAATAAAAGTATTTGAAGAAAAACAAAGCCTTATAGCAGTTGTAGATTATATTCAAAGTCAATTCCTGGAAGGAATATGAATATATTTATTTATTGAAAGTAAAAAAGAAATACGGAGGATTTAGTTTTTTAGGTCGGGTATTTTATTGTTTAATTTCGGCTAATTATATTTTTTTTCAAAAACTTTAATCTTTTACACTATCCTTTTCACATCTTTTTCTGTTTCTAATTTTGCAGCGTACATTGCATCAGTATGAAATATTACATCATAGCCGGTGAAGCTTCCGGCGATTTACACGGAAGTAATTTAATAAAAGAAATTCAAAAACTGGATTCAGATGCCAAAATCCGTTGTTGGGGCGGAGACAAAATGAAGGCCACAGGAGCCATGCTGGTAAAGCATTACAAAGATTTGGCTTTTATGTTTTTGGTGCAAGTAATCAAAAATCTTCCGACCATTTTAAAGAATTTTAAATTCTGCAAAAATGATATTTCCGCTTTCAATCCGGATGTAATTGTTTTTATAGATTATCCCGGTTTTAATTTGAGAATGGCGAAATGGGCGAAAGAAAATCACTACAAAACTGTATTTTATATTTCTCCCCAGGTATGGGCATGGAAAGAAAGCCGCGTAAAAAATATCAAAAAATATATTGACAAAATGCTTGTTATCCTTCCATTTGAAAAAAATTTTTACAAAAAATGGAATTACGAAGTGGAATATGTGGGCCATCCTTTGGTAAAAGAAATAGAAGATTTTAAAAAAGAACATCTGGAAATTTGTGTTTCTGCAAACACTATCGCTTTACTTCCTGGTAGCCGCCAACAGGAAATAAAAGCGAAGCTTCCCGTGATGCTTGCTGCTACAAAAAACTTTCCCGATTACCAATTTATTGTTGCCAAAGCTCCTTCTATTGAGGATGAATTTTATGAAGATTTTATTAAGGATTATGCGAATGTAAAAATGATTGCAAACGAAACGTATTCCCTGTTAATGAAGTCTGTGGCGGCTTTGGTAACATCAGGAACTGCTACCTTAGAAACTGCTTTATTCGGTGTTCCTGAAATTGTTTGCTATAAAGCCGGAAATATTTCTTATCAAATTGCAAAGCGTTTAGTCAAACTAAAATTCATTTGTCTTGTAAATTTAATTATGGATAAAGAAGTGGTAAAAGAATTAATTCAGAATGATCTTACTTCTGAAAAAATCACTCCTGAACTAAAAAAAATATTGTCTGATCCTGAGAAAAGAGAAAAGATGCAGGGAGATTATTCGCAATTAAAAAAATTACTTTCTGAAGGCGGCAATGCATCCAAAAATGCGGCAGACATTATTTTTAAATTTTTATCTTTCAAATAGAAACCCTACTTTTTTAAAAATTATTTTTATAGAAAAAAACAATTGAAAATGAAAATGAAAATGAAAATGAAAATGAAAATGAAAATGAAAATGAAAATGAAAATGAAAATTTTATTAATAGTTATAACAGGGATGATCCTCATATCATGGGGAATAAAAACTAAAAAAGAATCTTTCATAGAAAGGCCTCTGCCCATAATGGGAACATGGAAGTTAATTTCCGGCACTTTAATCGAAAAAGGAGATACCACTGTTACCTCGTACACGAAGAATATTTCATTTATAAAGATTATTAACGATACCCATTTTGCTTTTTTAAGCCATGACCTTAATAAAGGAAAAGATTCATCTGCTTTTTATAGTTCGGGTGGTGGCTGGTATTCTCTTAAAAATAATGAATACACCGAGCATCTGGAATATTGTAGCGACAGACAATGGGAAGGCAACGATTTTAAATTTACGATTACCATCCACAACGATACTCTCGTACAAAAAGGTATTGAGAAAGTACCAGGTACTGGAGTTACCAGATTAAATATTGAAAAGTATGTCAGGTTGAAATAGTAAAGAAGAAAGCCTGTAAATGAGAACCATATAAAGAATACATTTTAATTTGGGCGTGCATGAATCTTTTTATGATTTACAAATATGCACATATTTTCCACCAGGCTCCCATTAAGATAATTTTTTAGAATTATCGTGTTACAAAATCATAAATCATTTTTGAAACATCAGCCATTGCCTTCACCGCGGCATTATCATCTTCGAGGTTTTTTGAAAGCAATACCAAAACATATTTTCTTCCATTAGGTAAAAACACAATTCCTGAATCGTGGTGGACCCCTGTTATGGAACCAGTTTTATGCGCCACTTTAACGTCTTTGGGAAGTTCCGCCGGGATAATAGAATTATGTTCCTGGTTCAATAAAATTTTGATCATCGCATCCGAAGATTTTTTATTCACTGCTTTCCCCTCTGCAATTTTTTCAAATATCAACATTAAATCATAAGCCGTTGTTGTATTGTTTAACCCTTCCTGATATGCCTTTTCATCTTCCACACCTCGCAAAATATTTATTTTTTTAGCTCCCATTTCTCTCATGGTTTGAGTTACTTTTTTAGCATCCACCAAATCTATAATAAGGTTAGTTGATAAATTACTGCTGGCAATGATCATTTGATACATGAGGTCGTAAATGGTTCTCTTCTCACCAATGTGGCGATAAATTTCAGATTCACTGTCATCAGCAGAATCAAGACTGTAAACGCTACTGTCAACAATACTTTTAAATTCATTTTTTATAAGAACAGAATCATCTAATGACAACTTCCCTTCCGCCACCTGTTTAAAAACTTCAATCATTACAGGAGTTTTCATGGTGCTTGCTGCATGAAAATTCTCCTGTTCATTAATGAGTAACTCTTTACCTGTAGAAAGGTCTTTAAAAGCAATAGTAAAAGTTCCTTTTTGCTTTTCTAAAGTATCAATAATTTGTTGCCTCAAAGTTTTCAGATTTCTGTGTGACTGCCCAAATGTAGAAACATGTGCAAAAAAAACCACAAAGAAAATTAAGATGGATTTAGAATATGGAATTTCTCAAAATAGATTTTAACATTTTGAATTATCGTAAACCAATTATAATTAATAAAAATTTTATCGGGTTTTAAAATAATCAACATAAAAATAGAGTTTATATATTGTAAATAAATTTATGGCACACTATATGAAGACAAGAAACAATTATTAGCAATATAAATTAGAAATATAACAATTAGGAATACCAGAAATTCAATAAACTAAAAAATAAAGAAGGAAATATTGAAAAAATAAATTATGAATCGCGTACTCATTGTTGATGATAATACTGATATTTTGTGGGTAACAGAAATCATCCTTAAAAGATATGGATTTGATGTAATGACTACTCTTAAGGGAGAAGAGGTTTTATCTAAAACCAAAACCTTTTCTCCTCAGTTAATCTTGTTAGATGTTTTTCTTTCTGGCATTGATGGTATTGATGTATGCAATTCCTTAAAATCTACTCCTGAAACAAAAGATATCCCGGTAATTATGATATCAGCTCACACTAATTTTAAAGAGATTCAAAAATTTTGCAAGGCGGATGATTTTATTGCCAAGCCTTTTGACGCCAATGAATTGGTTAGAAAAATAAACCATTTTATAGTACCTCCGGGCAAAAATTAAATGAAGATTTAAAAAAAAATCTTCTATTCCTTATTTCTCATTTCTTTTCCTTTTAAATATTTTTCCCTGATAATTTCATAAACAGGTTTATCACTTACTTTGCTTTCAAGCCACGATATAATATCAAGATAAGCAAAAGCCCTGGTTTCAAATTTATTAGTCTCAAATTGTTTAATGATATTTAATAATTTCTCAAATTCCGGTTTCAATTTCCTGGCCGACAAATAAAAAGATTTCCTTAAAAATTTAAAAATTTCTTCTTCTACAAGACTCAGGTTTTGCATCTTGGCCATAAAGCGATAAACGGTTTTGATAAGATATTCCAACAATTGGAAATTTCCCAACTCATAATGCGCAATCAGATGAAGTAACCTTGCATAGCATTGCAAATCATTTCTTAGATTAACTTTCCAGTTTATAATTTTATTCAAATAATCAATAGCACTTCCAAAATCCCCGGCGCCAAAATAAAGGGAAGCAATTTTATAATAAAAAATCAGAGTACGATGCTTGTCGAGAAACAGAGAATATTCATCCAGTCTTTGCGTAATTTCATTTACTATTTTCAGCCCTTCATTAAAAGTTCCCTCCTGGAAATGTTGATTGATTTTGGCAATATATAAATACACAAAAACCTGTATCTTATTGTTGTCATTTAATTTTACAATATCTGATTTACTGAATTCTTCAAACAATGAAAGTGTTTTATCAAAGCCTGAATAATTTCTTGTAGTAAAATGTGCATTTAATAAATTGTGAAGTCCCTTAATGTAATTGCCGGTTTCTATTTGAACCATAGCAGGTTCTTCAGTAAAAAGGTCAACCCATTTCTGAGTATGCCGGTAATACATAAGATAATCCTGCCTTATAAAAGCATACCAGCAATAGCTTTGATGATAATATAATTTCTCATAAAATCCTCCGGGAGATTTTATATCATCAGTCAAATGGTCCTGAAAATAGTCCTCAATTTCCTTCTCATCGTCTTTATTACGTGCCAAACCGTTTTTGATATACCAGCTATACAATTGAAGCGCAAGATTGGAAAGTTTAGATTGCTTAACCAATTGAACATTTGAGTCATCTACGTTTTGCGAAAGTTCATCAGCCCTATCCTGCATACTTCGGGTAATATGAAGTGTTTCAATTTTTTTTTCCATGATTAACACTTCTACCATAAAATGAATTTGATTGCTGCCAGCTGCCATTTCTTTTATCCTTTCAAGAATTTTAAGACTTTGATGATAAAGACCTTTATTGTACAGTATGCGGGCAAAATCTAATTGTTCGTGAAGTTGGATATCAATATTTTCGCTGCTCTCGAGTAACCTGAGACTTGCAAGAATCTGTCGGTATAAATGTGCTTTAATATTGGGAAGCTGCTGTCTTTTTATAGAAGATGTCTTTTGAATTAATACATTTTCTTCATACACAGCCATCCTATCTATCGCATCAAATAATTGAACTACCTTAAGATCATTATTGGAAGAATTTCTCTTAACATATAATTTAAAATTCCTCTTTTCTGACTTTTGAAGTGAATGAATTAGCTGAAATAATGAATCGGTAGATCGGTTGGGCATCTTTTCTTAATTGTTCTGAAATTATCTTCTTACTCGTAAATTGTAATCAACACATATAATTAAAAATGAAAAAAATAATCATTTTTATTTCTGAATATGGCTTTCTTTTCAAAGATATACAATTAAACAGGGAATGAAAATAATGTAAAAATATTTGTTAACTGTGTCAATAAATTATTAAATCAATTAAAATAACTAAAATTTTAATAGGTTGGGTATAGTATAAAATGTAAGTCAAAATTCAATATGGTAAAGGGTTTCATAAAAAACATCTACCTTTAATTAGTGTAAGGGAATAAACAATTTGATTCATTTTAAAGGTTTGAAATTCCTAATTTCGGAAATGCATTGATTGTTTGGAGGTATTCTTTTCATTTTTTTTAAATAACATCAACATGGATAAGGTAATTATTTTTGATACTACATTACGCGATGGAGAGCAGGTGCCGGGGTGTAAATTAAATACAAAAGAAAAAATTGAACTGGCGCTTAAACTTCAGGATCTTGGCGTAGATGTTCTGGAAGCAGGATTCCCAATTTCAAGCCCCGGCGATTTTTCTTCTGTTGAACAGATTTCAAAAACTATAACCAACACTGTTATTTGTGCGCTTTCCCGCGCAGTACAAAAAGATATAGAAGTTGCAGCCCAGGCTTTAAGGCATGCCAAACGCGCCCGCATCCACACAGGAATAGGCACTTCTGATTTTCACATTAAAAGCAAATTCAATTCTACCCGGGAGGATATTTTAAAAAGAGCAGTGCAATGTGTAAAATGGGCAAAGAATTTTACAGACGATGTAGAATTTTATGCGGAAGATGCGGGAAGAACTGATAATGGATACCTGGCAAAAGTGATTGAAGCAGTTATCAAAGCGGGAGCCACCACAGTAAATATCCCTGATACCACAGGATATTGTCTCCCTCATCAATATGGCGAGAAAATGGCCTTCCTGAAAAATAATGTACCTAACATTGATAAAGCGGTGATCTCATGCCATTGCCATAATGATTTAGGATTGGCAACTGCAAACTCCATCGCAGGAGTTATCCATGGTGCACGCCAGATTGAATGTACCATCAATGGACTTGGCGAAAGAGCGGGAAATACCTCATTGGAAGAAGTAGTAATGGTTTTGAAACAACACAAATCGTTAGGTTTTTACACCGATATTGATGCTACCAAATTATATCCAATGAGCCGTTTGGTATCAGAAACAATGCGTGTGCCTGTGCAACCTAATAAGGCTATTGTTGGCAGTAACGCATTTTCGCATTCATCTGGAATTCACCAGGATGGATTTTTGAAAGATACCTTGACTTATGAAATTATTAACCCTGAAGAAGTGGGTGCCGATAGTTCAAAGATTGTACTAACGGCAAGGAGTGGACGAAGCGCATTGGCTTATCGTTTTCAGAAGCTTGGTTTTCAGTTCGACAGAAATGATATAGATGTTTTGTACCAACAGTTTCTAAAAGTAGCAGATAATAAAAAAGTGGTGGAAGACAATGATCTTAAAGAAATGGCAAAGGAATATCAACATTCAGCCGTGAGCAGTGAGCTTTGAACCTGATATCTGTTAGCTAATAAATAATAAAAATGCGCAAAACATTATTTGAAAAAATCTGGGAAAAGCACCTGGTAAAATCCATACCGGATGGGCCTGATGTTATATATATTGATAAACATTTTATTCATGAAGTAACCAGTCCACAGGCATTTTCAGGTATTGAAAAAAGAGGGTTGCCGCTTTTCAGGCCTGAAAAAACAGTAGCTACCGCAGATCATAATGTACCAACCATTAACCAGGATCTTCCTATAAAAGAAGAGCTAAGCAGGATCCAGGTTCAAAAATTAGTGGATAATTGCAAAAAGCATCATATAGAATTATATGGGCTTGGGCATCCTTTCCAGGGAATTGTTCACATTATCGGACCTGAATTAGGAATAACACAACCAGGAATGACCATTGTCTGTGGTGATAGTCATACTTCAACTCACGGAGCTTTCGGTTCAATCGCATTCGGTATCGGAACCAGCGAAGTAGAAATGGTTTTTGCAACGCAATGTGTTTTGCAAAACAGGCCAAAAGTGATGCGTATTAATGTAGAAGGGGATTTGAATAAAGGAGTTGTTTCAAAAGACATTATTCTTTATATTATTTCCAAAATCTCTGCAAGTGGTGCTACGGGTCATTTTGTAGAGTACGCGGGTTCCGCTATTCGCTCACTTTCTATGGAAGCAAGAATGACTATTTGCAACATGAGCATTGAGATGGGCGCCCGCGGCGGGATGATTGCACCCGACCAAACTACATTTGAATATATGAAAAACAGGCCCTTCGTTCCTAAAGGAATTGAATGGGAAAATAAAATGAAAGATTGGAGGAAATTGACTACAGATGAAGATGCAGTTTTTGACAAGGAAATAAATATTAAAGCTGAAGATATCGAGCCAATGATAACTTATGGTACAAATCCAGGGATGGGAATTACTATCAATTCCTTTGTACCAACTATAGAAAGCATCAGCGATGAAGGGGAAAGGAAAAATCTGTCCAAATCGCTTGAATATATGGGATTGAAGGCTGGCCAACAGTTGAAAGGAATGCGGGTTCAAAATGTTTTTATAGGAAGTTGTACCAATTCAAGGATCGAAGATTTTCGTTTAATCGCTTCTGTTATAAAAGGTAAAAAGAAAAATGGAAATGTAAAAGTGATGATAGTGCCAGGTTCGCACCAGGTAGCTGAACAAATAAAAGCAGAAGGGCTTGACAAAATTTTTAATGAAGCCGGATTTCAAATAAGACAAGCCGGTTGCAGTGCCTGCCTCGGAATGAATGAAGATAAAATTCCGGCAGGAGAATATT
This sequence comes from Hanamia sp., assembly GCA_035532615.1. GTDB lineage: Bacteria > Bacteroidota > Bacteroidia > Chitinophagales > Chitinophagaceae > Ginsengibacter. Next base: position 75,129 of record DATKQQ010000157.1, on the reverse strand, counting down.
GTATTTCTACCAGCAATAGAAATTTTGAAGGAAGGCAGGGGCCTGGAGCACGTACCTTACTGGTAAGCCCTTTAACCGCCGCTGCCGCTGCCATTACTGGAGTCGTAACCGATATCAGAGAATTATTAAATTAAAAAAATGAAAGCGCTTAATAAAATACACAGCACATTTATTCCTCTTAACGAAGAGAATGTGGATACAGACCAGATCATTCCTGCAAGGTTTCTAAAAGCAACTACCCGCGAAGGATTTGGAAAAAACCTTTTTCGCGACTGGCGGTATTTTAATAACGATGAAGCGCAACCGAAAAAAGATTTTATTTTAAATAAGCCTCAATACAAAGGTTCCATTTTGGTTGCAGGTAAAAATTTTGGTTGCGGATCTTCACGGGAACACGCGGCCTGGGCAATTCTTGATTATGGATTCAATGTCGTGGTATCCAGTTTTTTTGCTGATATTTTTAGAAATAATGCTTTAAATAATGGTGTGCTTCCTATAAAGGTAAGCGACGAATTTCTTCAAAAAATATTTGATCTTGAAAACGGATCCACACTTTCTGTTGACCTTGAAAATCAAAGCATTACAATTGATGTCACAGGAGAAAAAGAAAAATTTGATATCAATAACTATAAAAAAACATGCCTGCTGAATGGATATGATGATATAGATTACCTGGTAAGTAGCAGAGATGACATTATTAATTTTGAAAAATCACTTGCGTAGAAACTAAATCATAAAATGCAAAAGCCCTCTATTATAATAAAAGATCTTGTTGTGAGAATGCAGGAGAATACTGTGCTTGATGAAATTTCTTTTTCACTTCAGCCAAATGAAAATTTAGCCATCTTAGGTGAAGCAGAAAGCGGCAAAACTACTTTGGCTAAAGCGATTGCTGGTAAAATACGTTTCGCAGGGAATTTCGTTACTAATTTTGAAGACACAACGGAAAAGCATGCACGAATTGAACTGGTAGAACAACGTTATTCTTTTAAAAATTTATCGGGTACTAATGATTTTTATTATCAGCAACGATTTAACAGTTTTGACGCCAATGATGCACCTACTATTTTTGAGGAAATATTAAAAGTTTACGCGAATGATAGCAAAAAAAACCTTCCCTGCCTATCAGGCGGTCAGGCTACCGGCAGCAAGGCAGATAACATCAATTCTACTTTAGAAATACTTGGAATTGATCATTTGAAAAACTCTCCTCTTATTCAACTTTCGAGCGGTGAACATAAAAGATTTCAATTAGTAAAGGCATTGGTGAATCCGCCAAAATTATTGATACTCGATACACCTTATACAGGCCTTGATATTTTATCCGTTAAAAAATTAAACAATATCCTTGGTGGTATTTCTGAAAAAGGGACACAAATCATTTTAATTCCGGGAACATTTCCTATCCCTGATTTTATAACACACATTGCTTCTCTGAGAAATAAGAGATTAAACTTTTTTGGAGAAAAAGAAGACTTCCTCCCTGAAAAATTAATTTCAACCAAAGAAATCCAATTTAGCTACAACAATGATTTGTCGGCGGTTTCAAACGAAGAATTTCATTTTGATACCGTTGTAAAAATGAGGAACATTTCGATAAAATATGGTGATCATACCATTATCAAAAATCTAAATTGGGAAATTGCCCGGGGAGAAAGATGGTTACTGAAAGGGCGTAATGGAGCAGGCAAATCCTCTTTACTAAGTTTTATAACCGGCGATCATCCACAGGCTTACGCTAATGAAATTTATTTATTTGGAAAACGGAGAGGAACGGGCGAAAGCATCTGGGATATCAAACAAAAGATCGGATATATTTCGCCAGAATTACATGCCTACTTCGACAAAAACATTTCCTGTTTCCAGGCAATTGGTTCAGGCTATTTCGACACTATAGGATTATTTAGAAAATTAAGTAAAGAGCAGCACAATACAATACTTCAATGGCTGGATTTTTTACATCTCTCAGATATGTCAACTAAACCTTTACATTCCATTTCATCCGGTTTCCAGCGAATGATTTTGCTTGCAAGGGCGTTAGTCAAAAATCCTCCTTTGCTTATTTTAGATGAACCGTGCCATGGGCTTGATCAGAAACAAAGCGATCAGTTCATTTCATTGATTGATCATATTTGCTCAGAGTCAAACAAAACATTGATTTATGTGAGCCATAATGAAAACAATGTTTCATCTTGTATTCAAAATGTTTTGGAATTGAAAAACGACGGTTATCAATTTTATAAAATCAATAAGCCTGTAAAACTTGCAGTAGCCTCATAAATGAAAGCAATCAAATCAGAAAATAAAAATCCGCGAAAGCGAGGTAAACAATGAACAAAAATATAACCGTCATTTCAGGCGATGGTATTGGCCCTGAAGTTACCCGTGAAACTTTAAAAGTTTTAAGCTCAATCGCCACAAGATTTCATCACAATTTTAATTTTACTCATTGCCTCATGGGTGCTGTGGCAATAGATAAAACAGGTGATCCTTTGCCACAGGAAACCATTGACAGCAGCCTAAACAGCGATGCTGTTTTATTGGGCGCTATCGGGCATCCCAAATATGATAACGATCCGCTATTAAAAGTGCGTCCCGAACAGGGCTTGTTGAGGCTAAGAAAAGAATTGCAATTATTTGCCAACATCAGGCCTATAACAGCATATCCATCTTTATTTCATCTTTCTCCATTAAAAGAAAAGCAATTAGCGGGCGTTGACTTTGTAATTTACCGCGAGCTTACCGGCGGCATTTATTTTGGAAAAAAAGAATTGAATGCAGAAGGAACAGAAGCCTCCGATCTTTGCATTTACAATAAGGAAGAAATTAGCCGAATCACGCATCTGGCTTTTGCAGCAGCACAAAAAAGAAGAAACAAATTAACCCTCGTTGATAAAGCCAATGTATTGGAAACATCCCGGTTATGGAGAAAAAATGTGCAGGAAATTTCTGCAAACTATCCTGGCGTAAAAGTGGATTACATGTTTGTTGACAATGCATCCATGCAAATAATAATTAATCCCAAACAATTCGATGTAATACTTACTGAAAATATGTTTGGTGATATCATAAGCGATGAAGCAAGTGTGATAAGTGGTTCAATAGGATTGCTTCCCTCTTCATCTATCGGTGAAAAAAATGCATTGTTCGAACCTATCCACGGATCGTATCCGCAGGCTGCCGGCAAAGATATTGCCAATCCTATCGGTTCCATTTTATCCGCTGTTTTGATGATGGATTATTTTGGTTTAACCGAAGAAGCGAATGCCATTAGGGAAGCAATAGACTGGACGATGGGAAATGGTTTTGTAACAAAAGATATTGACCCTGTCAATTCTTATTTCACTTCTACAATCGGAGAATTGATCAGTGACTTTATTTCTAATGATATCCCGAATCATTCTAACATTCGGAACATGGCTGTAGGACAGGCGACAATTATTTAATAAATAAAAAAATAAAGATTGCCAACCTTCCAAGTTTGGCAATTTAAAAAAAGTTCTTTGTTTTTATAAAAGGGTATGCTAAGTTTGCATTTCAATTTCACATTGCATGTTGAAAGGCAAACTGAATAATGATATTCTAAATACAATAGTGACTATCGTCGCTGTCGTTGTCATTATTATATCCTTTCATGGAGGTGGAACCACTATTTAAAAATTGATCATTAAGAAAATAGCCCGCCTCCAAAAAGAGGCGGGTTTTTTAATTTAAAAAACCTACATCAAAAAAAGAAAATTATGTATTACAACGAAAAGACTTTTATTTATTTGAATGGAAAAATCGTAAAGGCTTCAGAAGCAAAAATCGATTTGTATAGTGAAACGCTGCACTATGGCTATGGCGTGTTTGAAGGCATTCGTTCTTATAAAACGGAAGCAGGAAAAACAAAAATTTTTAAAGAGAAGGAACATTTTGACAGGTTAAGAAATTCTGCTAATGCGCTTAATCTTCCTTATAGCTGGAGCAATGAAGAACTGATAGAAGCCACTTATGAGGTTTTGGATAGAAACGATTTACAGGATGCCTATATCAGGCCATTGGTATATGCGCCGGCTAACATGAGTTTTGCTGTAAACAAGGAATCTTTTATAGCAATTGAAGCCTGGAAAATGGAACCTTTTTTAGGGGAAAAATTATTGAAAGTAATGACATCTTCTTTTCAGCGCCCCAATCCAAAAGCGTTCAAAATCGAAGCAAAGGCGACCGGTCATTATGTGAATTCTATTCTTGCGTCGCAGGAAGCAAAGGCGCAGGGATTTGATGAAGCGCTCTTGCTGGATATAAATGGATATGTAGCTGAAGGTCCGGGCGCCAACATTTTCATTGAGAATGATGGAAAGCTTTTTACACCACAACCGGGAAGTATTTTACCTGGAATCACAAGGGCTACTGTTTTTGAAATTTGTGAGTCTCTGGGGATTACTGTGGTTGAAAAAGAAGTAACGATTGAGGAAGCACGCGGAGCGGAAAGTGCCTTTTTCTGCGGCACTGCTGCAGAAGTAATCGGAATGAACTCGCTGGATAATATTTCTTTTAAAAAAGAATGGGCAAACTCCTTAGGTTATATTATTCAGAGGGAATATAAAAACCTGGTTATTGAAAAGAAAGAAGCAGAGGTATCAGAAGAAGAAAATTAATTTTCCTGATAACACTGCAGTAAAGCAACAAATTAGTTGGATTTCAATTTAAAGATATTGGTAAGTAAACAAACAAATAATTAGGATTTCTATTTTCGAATAAACGAATAAAAAATAAACCGATAAAGATGACTGAAACTTTAAAAGAAAATGAACTGAATAAATTCAGTAAAACCCTTACACAGGACGAAACACTTCCCGGAGCGCAAGCCATGTATTATGCCATCGGCTTCCAGGAGAAAGATTTTAAAAAAGCACAGGTTGGAATTGTGAGCATGGGTTGGGACGGAAATCCTTGTAACATGCATTTAAATGACTTTGCAACAGAGGTTAAGAAAAGTGTAAATGACGTAGAGGGCTTACTGGGACTTCGATTTTACACCATTGGGGTAAGCGATGGAATCAGTATGGGAACGGATGGAATGCGTTTTAGTCTGGTAAGCCGCGATTTAATTGCTGATAGTATAGAGACAAACGCAAGTTCGCAATATTACGATGCTCTTGTGGCTATTCCCGGTTGTGATAAAAATATGCCGGGATCGATAATGGCCATGGGAAGATTGAATCGTCCTTCTATTATGTTGTATGGAGGCACAATTGCTCCAGGTCATTATAAAGGAGAAGACTTAAATATTGTATCTGCTTTTGAGGCTTTAGGACAGAAAATTGCCGGGAATTTGGATGAGGCAGATTTTAAAGGGATTATTCGTCATGCATGTCCCGGAGCCGGTGCGTGTGGAGGAATGTACACGGCCAACACAATGGCTAGCGCGATTGAAGCGATGGGAATGAGTCTGCCTTATTCTGCGAGCAATCCGGCATTGAGCAAAGAAAAAGAAGAAGAATGTGCTGCTATAGGGCCTGCCATAAAAAATCTATTGGAAATGGATCTTAAACCAAGAGATATTATGACGCGTAAAGCATTCGATAATGCGATGACAGTAATAATGGTTTTAGGCGGCAGCACCAATGCGGTTTTGCACATGGTAGCAATAGCAAAGAGCGTGGGCATCCATTTAACCCCGGATGATTTTCAAACCATCAGCAATAAAGTTCCAATGCTTGCAGATTTCAAACCAAGCGGAAAATATCTGATGCAGGATCTGCACAAACATGGAGGAATCCCCGCAGTGATGAAATATTTATTAGGCAAAGGTTTGTTACATGGAGATTGCTTAACCGTAACCGGAAAAACCGTTGCAGAAAATTTAAAAGATGCGCCTGACCTGGATTTTGAGAAACAGGATATTATCCGTCCCTTAGAAAACCCTCTCAAAGCAACAGGCCATTTGCAAATACTTTATGGGAATCTTGCTGAAAAGGGAAGCGTGGCAAAGATTACCGGAAAAGAAGGCACCCGTTTTGAAGGCACCGCGAGGGTATTTGAAGGTGAAAAACATTTGATTGAGGGACTGGAAAGCGGACGTGTACATGCAGGCGATGTGGTGGTGATAAGAAACATCGGACCAAAAGGCGCGCCGGGAATGCCTGAAATGCTGAAACCTACAGGAGCTATTATCGGCGCGGGTTTGGGAAAAACTGTTGCTTTAATAACTGATGGCCGGTTCAGTGGTGGAACGCATGGTTTTGTCGTCGGGCATATCACTCCTGAAGCTTTTGAAGGCGGATTATTAGGATTGGTGGAAGACAATGATATTATTGAAATAGATGCAGCCAAAAATAAATTAAACTTAAAAGTAAGTGATGAAGAAATTGCAAAACGAAAAGCCGCGTGGAAACAACCTTCATTAAAAGCAACAAATGGAGTTTTATATAAATATGCAAAGTTGGTAAAAAACGCAAGTGAAGGTTGCGTGACGGATGAAGATTAAATGGAAAACAAGAATAAGATTCTAAATATTCATTGATGCAAGCGCAAATTATACAGCAAAAGATATTTGAAATAAGAGGGCAAAAGGTAATGCTGGATTTTGATTTAGCAATGTTGTATGAAGTGGAAACCAGAGTATTTAATCAAGCCGTGAAAAGAAATATTGAAAGTTTTCCGGAAGATTTTATGTTCAGGCTTACAAAAAAAGAATGGAGCAGTATGAGGTCACAAATTGTGACCGCATACACCGAAACGAATGATAATCAAGTTACTAACTCATCACAATTTGTGATCTTGGATGGGCAAGAAGTTGAAAATCAATCGATTCCATCATCACAATTTGTGATGATGGATAATTTTCCTAAAAATAGAACTGGAAAATATTTGCCTTACGCTTTTACTGAACATGGGGTAACCATGCTTGCAAGTATTTTAAAAAGTCCGATTGCAAGGAAAATGAACATCACAATTGTTCGGGCATTTATTGCACTAAGAAAATTTGCAATCCAATATAAAGATGTAATTGAACAATTGGATGGATTAAGAGAAAAAATTGGAAGCCATGACGCGCAACTAAACCAGATATACGAAGCCTTAGAAAATATGCTGGATAAAAAAGTAGAAGAAGAAAATAAAGTTGAAGCCTGGAAGAACAGGAAACGAATCGGTTTTAAAAATTAGTATTAAAAACAAAAAATAATTATTATGAATACGCTCGAATTAGAAGAAGAAAAAAAGGTAAAAACAACTTCTAAAAAAACGAAAAACATTACAGGCAGCGAAGCCGTATTGGAAATATTGATTGCCGAAAAAGTAAAAACAATTTTCGGATATCCTGGTGGCGCTATTATGCCTATTTATGATGCTTTGTATGATTATGAAGGAACGCTAAATCATATTCTGACTCGCCATGAGCAGGGCTCAATACATGCAGCGCAAGGTTTTGCGAGGACTTCCGGTGAAGTAGGTGTCGTATTCGCCACGAGTGGACCTGGCGCTACCAATCTTGTAACCGGATTAGCCGATGCCATGATAGACAGTACTCCATTGGTTTGTATTACAGGACAGGTTTTTGCGCATCTTTTGGGAACCGACGCCTTCCAGGAAACCGATGTAATTAATATTACCACTCCGGTTACCAAATGGAATTACCAGGTTACAGATGCCAGCGAAATTCCTTTGGCTTTGGCAAAAGCATTTTTTATCGCAAGAAGCGGAAGACCGGGTCCTGTATTAATTGACATTACGAAGAACGCGCAAATACAAAAATTCGATTTTGAAGGTTATGTACCGTGCAACCATATACGCAGTTATCGCCCCAAGCCTATAGTACGCAAAGAATATATTGAAGAGGCAGCAAAATTAATTAACGAGGCTAAAAAGCCATTTGTAATTTACGGTCAGGGTGTTATTTTAGGAAAAGCAGAAAAAGAATTCAAAGCATTTATTGAAAAAGGTGGCTTTCCTGCAGCCTGGACAATTCTGGGTCTTAGCGCTTTGCCAACCGATCATCCACAAAATGTAGGCATGTTGGGAATGCATGGCAATTACGGACCAAATGTATTGACAAATGATTGTGATGTGCTAATCGCTGTGGGTATGCGTTTCGATGATCGTGTTACCGGACGGTTAGATAAATATGCGAAGCAGGCAAAAATTATTCATCTGGATATAGACCCATCAGAAATAGATAAAAATGTAAAAACAACTGTTCCTGTGTGGGGCGATTGTAAAGAAACTTTGCCTTTGCTTACAAAGCTGATAGATAAAAAGGAACATAAAGAGTGGTTGCAAAAATTTAGAGAATACACTCAAAAAGAAATAGATACCTGCATCAATAAAGAGCTAAACCCTGAAACTGAAATCATGACAATGGGTGAAGTAATAAAAGTATTAAACGAACTGACAAAAGGTGATGCCGTAATTGTAAGTGATGTGGGCCAGCACCAGATGGTAGCTTGCCGATATGCAAAATTTAATCAGTCCAAAAGTAATGTAACCTCTGGGGGACTTGGTACCATGGGCTTTGGTTTGCCTGCTGCAATGGGTGCCAAATTGGGAACTCCGGACAGGCAGGTAGTTGCTATCGTGGGTGATGGAGGATTTCAAATGACTTTGCAGGAATTAGGAACCATTATGCAAAATAATATTGGAGTAAAAATTATTATTCTCAACAATCACTTCCTGGGAATGGTAAGGCAATGGCAGGAATTGTTTAACGACAGGCGGTATTCTTTTACCAATATTGATAGCCCTGATTTTGTGGCGCTTGCCAAAGCTTATAATATAGATGCTCAAAAGATATCAGACAGAAAGAATTTGAAAGAAGGGCTTGCTACCATGCTTGATACGAAAGGGCCTTATTTACTTGAAATAATTGTAGGCAAAGAAAACAATGTATTTCCTATGGTTCCACAAGGCTGCAGTGTAGCAGAAATCCGTTTATTTTAAACATTTTTTTTGAAACTAAATTTTAAATCATGAACAGTCAACCATTAAATACACCGGCCGGTTCCTCTTTATCCTCAACTGGAAAGCAGGAATATACCATAACTGCATACACTGAAGACCAGATTGGAATTCTGAGTCGCGTAGCTATTATCTTTTCACGCAGAAAAATTAATATTCAAAACCTCAATACTTCCCCATCTGAAGTTCCGGGAATACACCGTTTCAATATTGTAATTGAAGAAACTGAAGATGTCGTAAAAAAATTGGTACGCCAGATAGAAAAACAGGTTGATGTTTTAAAGGCATATTACAATACCAATGATGAGATCATCTGGCAGGAGATGGCTTTGTATAAAGTACCAACGGATGCCATTGCCGAAAAAGCAAAGGTTGAAAGATTGCTTCATCAGTTTGGCGCAAGAGCAGTGGCGATTCGCAAAGATTTCACTGTGTTTGAAACTACGGGCCACAGGGAAGAAACAGATAAATTAATTGAAGCCCTGGAGCCTTACGGTTTGATAGAGTTTGTAAGGAGCGCCCGTGTGGCTATCATCAAAGACAGTAGCAGTTTTCACAGTAAAGTAAAGGAATTCGAAAAATTGCAACCTGGTGAGGAAGTAGTAGAGAATGAATATTTGGGTAAACAAAGTGAAGTGTTTACGATGTAGCCTAAACGATTGAAATGAAAAAAACAGCCTTCTTACTAATTCTATTTATATCCTATGAATTTATTGGATGCACAGAACAAACAAAAAGTAAATCTAAAATTCTGGGAAAAAAGGATAGTGTGATGATTAATGAAAATCCTGCAATTGACAATGATTACACAAATTGGAAAACTGTAAACCGAAAAAACATACAATTTAAATACCCTCAGGATTGGCGTATGAAAACAAAAGAAGGTAAAGGAAACACGCTTTTCCAATTAACCAACATTAGTGATACAACATCGATATTTTTCCCTATTTCAATATATATGTTTACTAAAAGTTTGGGATCATATGAAAAATTTTCAAAAAATATAACTTATGAATATTTTGTTCACGAAACTGACGGTAAAAACGGAAATCTAATGTCAACTGAACCATCTAAATTCAAAAATTTTGTGGCAAATGATTTTGAGTATCAAAAGAATGGTACACCTGCTGAGATTATTACTATAAATGGAATAAGTAAATATTATATGTTGGTCAGTTATGCAGTAGAAAGTGATACCCAAATAGCATCGAAAATTTTTAATTCAATTATCATTTCAAAATAAATAATTTTAAAATTAATGACAATAGAAAAGCAATTAAAATTTTACGGATATTCAATTATAAAAAAGCAATCGAATTTTATATTGACTGGATGGGATTTATTAATAAAAAATATAAATACAACAAGCCTGGATTGGAAAAAACATTTTATGGGGCCTTGGCTGTAATGTGATTGATCTATTTCATAGCCAGATTATTTTCAATGAAAAAATATAAAATACTCAATAAATATTTCATCAAACAAAAACAAAAACAAAAACAAAAATAACATGGCGACATTAAATTTTGCAGGTACAGAAGAAAAAGTAGTAACACGGGAAGAATTCCCATTATCCAAAGCACAGAAAATTTTAAAAGATGAAGTAATAGCAGTAATTGGCTATGGCGTCCAGGGGCCCGGTCAGGCTTTGAACCAGCGCGACAATGGTATCAACGTAATAGTTGGCCAGCGTAAAAATTCAAAAAGCTGGGATAAAGCAATACGCGATGGATTTGTAGAAGGTAAAACCTTATTCGAAATTGAAGAAGCTTTGGAAAAGGGAACTATTATTTGCTATTTGCTGAGCGATGCAGCGCAGATTGCATTATGGCCAACAGTAAAGAAACACTTAACCCCGGGGAAGGCTTTGTATTTTTCCCACGGATTTGGAATTACGTATAATGACCAAACGGGGATTATACCTCCGAAAGATGTAGATGTTTTTTTAGTAGCGCCGAAAGGTTCAGGAACTTCATTAAGAAGAATGTTTTTGCAGGGTCGTGGACTTAACAGCAGTTATGCTATCTTCCAGGATGCAACAGGAAAAGCTTTTGACCGTGTAATTGCTTTAGGCATTGCGATTGGCTCGGGCTATCTATTTGAAACTGATTTTAAAAGAGAAGTATTTAGTGATCTCACTGGCGAACGCGGAACTTTAATGGGTGCTATACAAGGAATTTTTGCAGCGCAATTTGAAGTGCTACGCAAAAATGGCCATTCCCCTTCTGAAGCATTTAATGAAACTATTGAAGAACTGACTCAATCTCTGATGCCGTTAGTAGCAGAAAATGGAATGGATTGGATGTATGCTAATTGCTCTACTACAGCGCAACGTGGCGCATTAGACTGGTGGAAAAAATTCCGCGATGCTACTTTACCTGTATTCACGGATCTCTATGCAAGCGTAGCTGCCGGTAAAGAGGCAAAACGTTCTATAGACTCCAATTCACAACCGGATTACCGTGTGAAATTAGATGCCGAATTAAAAGAATTACGCGAAAGCGAAATGTGGCAGGCAGGGAAAACAGTAAGAAGTTTAAGGCCTGAAAATCAGGACCCTTCATAAAAATCTTCTTTCAAGAATTAAAAGATTGCCAACTTTTAAAAAAGTTGGCAATCTTTCATTAAAATAAATAAAGTTTAAAAGACTTTTTGTGAATCATAACATAGACATAAAAGAAAATGAATCCAATTTCTTTCCACTTTTTGATGGGCTGGGCGTGGCCGATGCATCTGCTCGATTAAAAAATATAGTAAACAGAACCCCGCTCGAACTAAACAGAAATTTATCCCAAAAATATCAATGTAATGTATTTCTCAAAAGGGAGGATCTTCAGGTGGTTCGTTCTTATAAGTTACGTGGTGCATATAATTTGTTGAGCACTTTACCTGAGGAACAATTGAAACAAGGGGTAGTATGCGCCAGTGCCGGAAACCATGCACAAGGCTTTGCCTATTCCTGCAAAAAATTAAATTGCTACGGAGTGGTTTTTATGCCGGTAATCACTCCTCGTCAGAAAGTAAAGCAAACAAAAATGTTTGGTGAAAATAATGTAGAAGTACAGTTAGTGGGAGATTCATTTGAAGAATGTGCTGAAGCTGCTTTGAAATACACAAAAGAAAATAATAAAACGTTTATTCCTCCTTATGATAATCTTAAGATCATTGAAGGACAGGCTACTGTTGGGCTAGAGATTCTGGAAGATCTGAATCATATTGACTATTTATTTTTGCCGGTTGGTGGTGGAGGTTTGGCTTCAGGCGTAGGTTCTTATTTTAAAACATTTTCTCCCAACACAAAAATAATTGGTGTGGAACCTGCAGGAGCTCCTTCAATGTCAGAAGCTTTTAAAGAGGAGCATCCGGTGACTTTACAAGGTATTGATCACTTTGTAGATGGAGCATCCGTGAGCCGCGCAGGTGACATTACTTACAAGATTTGCAAAGAGGTTTTGAATGAAATGCATTTGGTACCTGAAGGAAAAGTATGTACTACTATTCTTCAATTATATAATGAAGATGCAATTGTTGCTGAACCTGCCGGCGTCTTGTCCATAGCCGCTTTGGATGATTACAAAGATGTGATAAAAGATAAAAATGTTATTTGCATTATAAGTGGTGGCAATAATGACATAGACAGGATGCAGGAAATAAAAGAAAGGTCATTGCAGTATGAAGGACTAAAACATTATTTCCTGATTCGTTTTGCGCAGAGACCTGGCGCTTTAAAAGAATTTGTAAATGAAGTGCTCGGCCCTCACGATGATATTACACGGTTTGAATACATGAAAAAAAATAATAAAGAAGCTGGCCCTGCACTCGTAGGCATTGAATTAGGCGATAAAAAAGATTATGATTTATTGAAAAAGAATCTGGACCGTTATAAAGTAAATTATACCGAATTAAAAAAAGATGATAATGCTTTTGGGTATCTGGTGTAACAGTTTTATATTTTCAGTGTCTTCAATTTTAATGCGGGCTTCTCTACAAAATTCCAGGAAACCACAAAAGGGATTCCAGATAAATTGCTTTACGCCAGATGAAATAACCAGACTTTGAGTAACTAAAAATCCGCTGATAAAAAAAGTGATCAATCCAATCCTGCTGAGCGAAATAGATTGCTCCCAAATCCTTCTAAAAACTTCATTATTGAAGGTTGAGGATTATATTTCATAAACATAAAAGTATCATAAGCATCGGATGAGTTACCTACAAAATAAAATGGCAATCCTATAATGATCTCTCAATATCAAAACAAATGATTTTTTTATCCTGGTTGAGTAAAATTATTAATTTGATTTTCTTACCTCACGAAATCAAACAATGTAGCCGTAAAAACACCCCTTTCCCTTTTTTTAAATATTGCTTTCCAGTTTCCGTTGTAACGTAACACAGACGGAACAAGCAAATCGCCAACTTTCGTCATTTGGACTTCCATATCCACTTTGAAATCATATATTTCAGCATCATAGCTCAATGAATAATTACGAGCTACTATCTCAAATGTTTTTGAATTGAACCAGGTAGTCATATTATCAATTACCACATCATTTTCCTCACCTTTTTTTACTTTAATTGTAAAAACATAACAGGGAATTGAATTGTAATTCTGGTAATCAATATTCATGTCATATTTATCAGCCATTAATTCATCAAAAATGGATGTTTTATTACTGATGAAAGGAAGACCATTTATTTTTTTACCAGGATTAAAAAACAACATCTTTAATTGTTCTTTATGCTTTTCCAGGCCGCTTAATCCTTTGGTAGAAAATTCATGGCCTTTCACAATATTATTTTCACCACAAACCGAATCTTTCGTAAAAAATAGTCCTGCATACATCTGTGCAGTGTAATAATTAAAATTTCCCTTGCTATCATACATATTGCCGGTTGTAGTTTGAGAAAGAACCTTCATTTTTCTGCAATTCCCATTCCTTACCTGCTTTGTTTTGCTGCGCAAAGAAGCCTCAATATTTCCATTTTTATCGAGCATTCTTATATCGTTCAAAGCCGTGTAACCAATGATATGAAGATTACGGAATGCCTTATAAAAAGTAGTATCGTTTTTTACTCTTTCAATAAAAGAAGGAACATCTAATTTATTATTAATAACTATTTCTGAAAGAGTAATATAATTTTCATTCACTTTTATGGTACTGTCTTCTTTATTTTGCGCTGTAAGACATAAGGAATTACATAACAAAATGAAAAGAGCTAAAAACTTTAGATTCATGCCGTAAAAATAATTGTAAAAATGTAGATGGAAGTGTAAATGAAAGCTTAAATAAAATATTCTCTTTAATCAATCAAATGATTAACCTCCGATAGATTTCGGGATAATTAATAAGTTCATTTACTGAAAGACATCTTATAATCAACAGAAACCTTTCCTTTGGAAATATCATCCAGCTTACGTTTCAGTAAACTTTTTTTAAGCGGTTTCAGGTAATCAATAAATAGTTTTCCGTCTATATGATCGTATTCATGAAGAATAACACGGGCAGTAACCCCAATAAAAGTCTGGGTATGTTCCATAAATTTATCATCTAAAAAATGGATAGTAACGCTTTCTTTTCTCAAGACATCTTCTCTTATTTTTGGAATGCTCAGACAGCCTTCGTTATAAGTCCATTCATCGCCTTCAATTTCTTTTACCCTGGCATTGATAAAAACGCCTTTGTAGCCATAGTCGCCCGGGTAATAGTCTTTTTCATCAGCCTCAAGGTTTTCAATAATCTGAACACTATCCATTACAAAAAGGCGAATACCTTTATTGATTTGAGGTGCAGCCAAACCAACGCCCTTACTGTTATACATCGTCTCCCACATATCTTCTATCAGTTTTTGCAAACCGGGATAATCAGGAGTAATTTCTACACCTACTTTTCTTAAAACCGGATTACCATAAGCTACTATCGGAAGTACCATATTGGGACTATTATTAAAATTAAATTATCGGACTGCGAATTTACAGAATTTTAGTTATTTTAATAAGCTAAATACTGTTCATATATTCCTGCAACATAATAGTAGCCGCTATTTCATCTACAGTTCTTTTATTCCTGCGATCCTTCTTCTTCATTCCCATATCAATCATCGCCTGTTTTGCCATTTTGGAAGTAAACTTTTCGTCCACAGTTTTTATGGGCATATAGGGAAACTCTTTTTTTAATTTTTTGATTATTTCTTTTACTAACGGCGTAGCATGTGTATCTGAATCATCCAGGTTCTTCGGATCGCCTATCACAATTAATTCTACATTTTCCTGAAGAAAGTATTTTTTCAGAAAAGAAACCAGTTCGTGAGAATCCACTGTTGTTAATCCGGTCGCAATAATTTGCAAGGGATCCGTAACAGCTATGCCTGTTCGCTTTTTACCATAGTCTATGCATAAAATACGTGGCAACGCAATATTTTTAGTATTAAAAATTTAAAACTTTTTTGTTCGCTATATCGAAATGGCTTACAGTTTGGTAAATATATCCAGCAAAACAAACACACAAAAAACCACGGAAGCTATTCCATTTGAACTGAAAAATGCTTTATTCACTTTTGACAAATCTTTTGGTTTCACTAAAATATGCTGATAAATTAAAAAGAAAATAAACAATACCACTCCTATCCAATACAACGATGAAAAACCCCCAATTATTCCAGCTATAATTACAGAAGCCGCCGATAAAGAATGAAGACATCCGCTTACGAGTAAAGCCTTTTTTATTCCGAGCTTTGAAGGGATAGAATATAAATTATTTTCTTTGTCAAAATCCTCATCCTGTAATGCATAGATAATATCGAATCCACTTACCCAAAATAAAACTGAAAAAGAAAACAACACCGGAACCAAAGCAAACTGACTCGTAACTGCAATATAAGCTCCAATGGGCGCAAGGCTTAAACCCAGTCCCAAAACCAGGTGGCAAAGCGATGTAAATCTTTTTGTATAACTATAAAAAAGAATAACAAATAATGCTACGGGAGACAAAATCAAACACATGTCATTGATAAAATAAGTGGTAATTATAAATGTAACACAATTAAAAACAACAAAGATCATCGCATTTTTTTTTGTAATAATTCCGCCGGGAATTTCACGGATCAATGTTCGTGGGTTCCTTGCATCATATTCCGCATCCAACCAGCGATTGAAAGCCATTGCTGCGCTACGTGCAAATACCATACACAAAATTACCAGAATTAAAAGCAACCACCATGCACGTTGAAGATTATAATCAACTGTTTTCAATCCATAAAAAAACCCAATTAATGCAAAAGGCATTGCAAAAATGGTATGAGCAAATTTTACGAGGGATAAATAATTTTTTATTCCACCACCTAAAGTAGTACCAGGGATTATTGCTTCTTCTGATTTTAGATTTTCTGTCTTAATTTCCATTCAATTACTTTTTAACTATCTTTTGCCTGAAGATAAAAACTCTTTACTGCTTCCCACAAAACTATGCCTGCAGCCACCGAAATATTTAAAGAATGTTTCATTCCAAATTGTGGAATTTCCACACTTCCATCACACAAAGAAATAATTTCTTGTTCTACTCCTTTAACCTCATTACCAAAAATGAACGCTATTTTATCAAGGGCAAAATCAGATATATTCTCAAGTGAAATGCTATTTGTAACTTGTTCAACAGCAAAAATTTTATACTGATTTTTTTTAAGATGATCAATGGCCTGTATGGTAGTTTCAAAATACTTCCAATCAACAGAATCCTGTGCTCCCAAAGCAGTTTTGGTAATTTCTTTATGAGGAGGCTTTGCAGTGTAACCTGTAATAAAAATTGATTCAATCAAAAAAGCATCGGCAGTGCGAAAAACGCTGCCCACATTATAAGCACTACGAATATTTTCCAAAACCGCGATAACAGAATTTTTTTCAGATTCCTTAAATTCATCCACAGATTTCCTTTTCAGTTCTATCATTGTTAGTTTTCTCATCAAAAGAATATTAATTTGCAAAAATAGTTTAATTGGTTAATTGGTTAATTGGGTTAGGAAATCAATTGATAAATTCATGTCATTTTTTTAAATATCGGCTTCAGAGCTTACCCCCTCTCCTTCGGAGAGGGGTTGGAGTGAGGCTTTTAAATTTGTTTATGCTTGCAGCAGATACTCCTTTAATGAAACAGCATAACGCCATCAAGGCAAAATACCCTGATGCGATTCTACTTTTTCGTGTGGGCGATTTTTATGAAACCTTCGGCCAGGATGCTATTACCACTTCACGCATTTTAGGAATTACTTTAACCAAAAGGAACAACGCTTCTTCTACAGCACCTGAACTTGCAGGTTTTCCACATCATGCGTTAGATACTTATTTGCATAAATTAGTAAAAGCCGGCTACCGGGTAGCCATCTGCGACCAACTCGAAGATCCCAAACAAGCGAAAGGAATTGTGAAACGCGGCATAACAGAATTGATAACTCCTGGTGTTGCTACCAATGATAAACTTCTTGAACATAATCAAAATAATTTTTTATGCGGCATTCATATTGTTGAAGATAAAGCAGGTATTTCTTTTTTGGATATTTCTACCGGGGAATTTTTCATTGCCGAAGGAGATAAGGAATATGCTGATAAATTATTACAAAGTTTGAATCCCGCAGAAGTCATTTTTCAACGTAACCAGCAAAAAAATTTCAAAAGTTATTTTGGAACTAAATTTTATACTTACACACTTGATGAATGGATTTTTACAGAACAATATGCACATGAAACTTTATTAAAACATTTTGGCACACAAAGCCTAAAAGGTTTTGGCGTAGAAAATATGAAAACCGGAATAATTGCTGCCGGCGCCATTCTTCATTATTTAAAAGATACGGAACATCCCAATCTTCAACACATTACTTCGCTCCAAAGAATAGACAAAGGAGATTATTTGTGGATGGACCGGTTTACTATCCGAAATCTTGAATTAATCGGTAGTGCAGATAATAATAATTCACTGCTAAAAGTTTTGGACAATACTGTTTCACCAATGGGTGCAAGATTGTTGAAACGATGGATATTAATGCCGCTTACAGAAATCAGCAAAATTGAGGAGCGACAAAACCTGGTTGAGTATTTTATAAAATCGCCCGAAGAAAAAAATAAGATTTCGCAAAATATAAAACAGGCAGGCGACATAGAAAGATTGGTAAGCAAAATTCCTTTAAAGAAAATAAACCCACGCGAAGTTTTGCAGATTGGCAAAGGCTTAAAACTCGCGTCGCAGGTAAAAGATTTTTGCGAATCTTCTTCCAATGAATATTTAAAAAGGTTGGGCGATTCACTGAATTCCTGTAAATATATATCTGATAAAATTTTTAAAGAAATCATAGAAAACCCGCCGATAGCTGTCTCCAAAGGAAACGTAATTGCTGAAGGAGTAAATGAAGAATTGGATGAATTAAAAAGTATCGTTACCAACGGTAAGGCACACCTGTTAAAATTGCAGCAAAAAGAAACTGAGCTAACAGGGATTTCTTCTTTAAAAATCGGTTTTAATAATGTGTTTGGATATTATTTGGAAGTAACGAATACGCATAAAGATAAAGTTCCTGAAAACTGGATACGAAAACAAACACTTACCAATGCAGAAAGATATATCACTCCCGAACTGAAAGAATATGAAGAAAAAATAACCGGGGCCGAAGATAAAATTCTACAGTTAGAACAAAATATTTTTGAACAATTATTGAATGAACTGCAGGATTATATTGCACCGATGCAATTAAACGGCCATGTGTTTGCAGTGCTGGATTGTATTACTTGCTTTGCCAATAATGCGTTACATTTTAAATATAAAAAACCTGTATTGCACACCGGGCTTGAACTTGAGTTGAAAGCCAGCCGCCATCCGGTAATTGAGAGAAATCTACCGCAAGGTGAAAGCTATATTGCCAATGATATTTTTTTAGATCCGCAATCGCAACAGGTTATCATTTTGACTGGTCCAAACATGAGTGGTAAAAGTGCAATCCTTCGTCAGGCTGCATTAATTACTTTAATGGCACATACAGGAAGTTTCGTTCCGGCAGAAGAAGCGAGAATTCCGCAGACAGATAAAATTTTCACAAGAGTGGGTGCAAGCGATAATCTCACCAGTGGCGAAAGCACCTTCATGGTTGAAATGAATGAAACAGCGAGTATCATTAATAATATCAGTCCCCGAAGTTTGATTCTGCTTGATGAAATCGGGCGTGGCACTTCTACTTACGATGGTATTTCCATTGCCTGGAGTATCGTTGAATTTCTACATCAATCTCCTCATGCGCCTAAAACTTTATTTGCTACTCATTACCACGAACTGAATGAACTGGAAAATAAATTTGACCGTGTAAAAAATTTTCATATTACCAATAAAGAATCGGGAAATAAAATTATCTTTTTAAGAAAATTAGTTCCCGGGGGGAGCGTTCACAGTTTTGGTATTCATGTGGCAAAGATGGCTGGAATGCCTCCATCACTCATTGACAGAGCCAATGAAATTCTAAAGCAATTGGAATCAAAACATGTTGACGCTTTAGACGAGAATATTTCTGAAGAAGATTCAAAAAAGCACAAGAAAAGCATTAAAGAAAACCTAAAACAACTCAATGCACCACAACTGCAGTTAAGTATTTTCGATGCTCATTCGCAAACTTTTGAAGACATTCGAAAAATACTGGAAGCCGTAGATATCAACCGTCTGACTCCTGTAGAAGCACTATTGAAATTGCAGGAGATTAAAGGGATGGTGAAGTAGCTATCAAAAAGACTCAATATTCATATACCAAATAATCCCACGGTTGCATTTCGTAAACATGATTCTTAAATAATTTTTCTTTCAGTCCGGTAAAAACATTACGCGGATTTCCATAAACTTCATTTTCTTTTATAGTGAAATGTTGTGGTTGGTCGGAAAGATTAAGGACTACAAAAATCTTATGTTTTCCTTTTTGCCGGATGTAGGCAAAAATAGCGTCGTCGTTGGCTGTAGGTATTTTTTTATATGCAGCATCTGCCGCAAGCGCATCATCTTTTTCACGCAGATGGAGCAGTGTACTGTAGAAAGGCGCCATTGCATAATCGTCCCAATTGATTGGGTCTCTTACAAAAAATTTCAAACGCTTTTTATTAGGCGCTTCCTGACCGCTATAAATCAGAGGAACACTTTCATACATGGTCTGGCTAAACACAGCAAATGCTTTATAGGCATCTCCATATTTTTCAAACTCAGTTCCATTCCAACTGTTTTCATCATGGTTGGAAGTGAAATACATTCGTTCCGCGTTTTTGGGAAACGTGGAAAAATTTTGATTCAGCACAGAATCCAGGTATTTCAGGGGCTGTTTTCCCTGGGCTACGCCAACAGTTGCCCACATTATATTCCATGCATACGTAGCATCAAAACCTGCATAATGAAATTTTGGATTTTCGCTTTCTGCCAGCATAAAAACATCTTTCACTTTTCTGAGTTCGGTAATACATTCTTTCCAGAAATTCAGAGGCATAGGATCAACATGGTCGCATCGAAAACCATCAATGCCGGTGGTGGTAATCCAAAATTTCATATCGCTAATCATACTATCACGCAATTCCATATTTGAATAATCAAGATTTCTGGTATCCGTATAATCTGCATCATAAACAGTGTTCCCATTTTTATCATGTTTGTAAAAATCAGGGTGAGATTTCATCCATGGATTATCGGGAGAGGTATGGTTGGAAACCCAATCCAAAATTACTTTGAAACCTAGTCTGTGCGCATGTTGTACCAACTCCTTCCAGTCGAACATGGTGCCGAATTCAGGGTTTACTTCTTTATAATTCATCACTGAATAATAACTTCCCAAATCTGAAGAAGTCATTTTTCTTCCTTCAATCCCGATAGGATTGATAGGCATAAACCACAAAATCTGAACCCCCATTTTTTTCAAACGTGGTAAGCTTTTTTCAAATGCTTTAAAAGTTCCTTCAGGGGAATATTGCCTTACATTCACTTCATAAATATTACTTTGTTCACTCCATGGAGGATTTGTAAATGAAGTGGCTTCAGCGCCTTGATTAATAATTACAGAATATTTTGGACTGCAGGAATAACCACAGAAAAAAATAAAAATCATTAAGAATGCCGGTAAGGATTTTCTTTTCATCAGAAATTTTTTGAGGAAGGTTTTCAATATTATTTTATCAAAATGAAAGATAAAAATAAGGATAAAAAAATTGAGATAGAAAACGTCATTGATTGGCGGGAAATTAGTATTATCATCCATTAGTGTCCATATAATAAACCTTTCTAAATTTAATTTCAGGATATATAAAGAATTATTACACTAAATAATAGTTGCTTTATTTAAAGTATTTTTTTTTAAAAGGCAGTTTGACCATGTTACATTTGCTAAGAAATGAATTGCAAATAAAAGCAGAACTTCTGTTTTAATAGTATTCCATTATATAAAATATTATCTTCACTCTATGAGAATAGTGGTTTTTATTTTTCTTCTTTTTGCTACACTTTCATCATCTGCCCAAAAGAAAACCGCTTATGTATCAGGCAGAGTAATTGATGATAATGAGTATCCCGTAGGAGGAGTAACGGTTACGATTCTCGGGAGACAAAACGGTATTCTCACTTCCGATTCAGGATATTATCGCATTAAAGTACCGTCAGAAAGAGCATTTGCATTGGTTTTTTCACATGATGGTTTTCACGATGAGCAAAAGAATTTCTACCTAAGCGATGGCGAACAGGAACAAGTAACTATAAGGCTCATACGAAGTAGCAAGATCCTTCAAACCGTGGTAATCCAGAATGATAAAGAAAGGAATGAAACCGGATTGATAAAAATTAATCCTAAAAATGCCCTTACCCTTCCTGGTCCCACCGGTGGAGTGGAAGGATTGATAAAAACATTGGTAGGCAGTAATAATGAACTTACTTCACAATATTCTGTTCGCGGGGGCAATTATGACGAAAACCTGATCTACATAAATGATTTTGAAATTTACCGTCCTTATCTTGTAAACAACGCACAGCAGGAAGGATTAAGTTTTATCAACCCCGAACTGGTAAAAAATATTGATTTTTACACAGGCGGTTTCCCTGCAAAATACGGAGATAAAATAAGTAGTGTTCTGGATATTCAATATAAAAAACCGGTCTCTTTTGGTGGTTCTGTGTATATAAGTCCGCTTGAACAAGGATTACACCTCGAAGGAATTTCAAAAAACCAAAAATTCTCCTGGCTTTTTGGGGTTAGAAGTAAAACATTTAAAGATTTGCTGAGCAGCCAGGAAACAAAAGGAAATTATGTACCCTCCGCTTCAGATCTACAGACTTATCTCACATATAAAATTTCACAAAAATTACAACTCGAAGTTTTAGGAATCACATCCGGTTCCAGGTTTTTGTTCATACCCGAATCTGCACAAAAGTCCACAGCTGTATTTTCTCCTTTATTTACCGCCGATATAGGGCTTGATATTTATTTTAATGGCCAGGAAAAAGATAATTATAACAGCAATCTTCTTGGCATAAGCCTAGTACAAACTGTCAATAAAAAAGTAAAATTAAAATGGATGGTAAGCCGGTACGGCGACAACGAAAATGAAAATAGCGACATTACGGGATCCTATCTTTTCGGCGAAATAAATTTTGACAAAACACAGCCTGGTTTCGGACAAATAATCAATCCACTTGGCGCCGGAGTTTATCAGAATTTTGCACGGGACCAACTCAACATTCAGGTTTATAATATCAGTCATAAAGGAACTTATGAACTCGGAAAACATTTTATACAATGGGGTGCCGGAGTTGATCATACCATTATCAGCGACCATTTGGATGAATGGGAATACCAGGACAGTGCCGGTTATTCCCTTCCCTATAATCCTAATCAACTCAACCTTAGCAGTGTTCTGAAATCACAAGAAAATCTTACTGTTGATAAATACAGTGGCTATTTACAGGATAACATTCGTCTAAGCAGCGGGGTTAGGGATGTAACTCTGCAGGTAGGGGTAAGGTTTAATTATAATTCACTGAATAAAGAATTTTTGGTAAGTCCACGAGCCCAAATCAGTTATAAACCAGATTGGGAAAAAGATATTATTTTTAAAGCATCTGCCGGAATCTATGACCAGCCTCCCTTCTACCGGGAAATGGTGAGATATGACGGCACGGTAAATACTGCTTTAAAAAGCCAGAAAAGTATTCAATATGTTGCCGGGTTCGATTACAATTTATCGTATGGCGACAGGCCAATGCGCATAACCACTGAAGCTTATTACAAATCATTGACAGATGTGGATCCTTATGACCTTGACAATGTACGTATCCAATATTTTGGAGAAAATGATGCTCGCGCTTTTGCTGCCGGGATTGAAAGCAGACTATATACCGAATTGATAAAAGGTGCTGAAAGCTGGTTCAGCATTGGGATTGCCCGGACAATGGAAAATATAAATAATTATTTTTACTACACCTATAAAAA
This sequence comes from Hanamia sp., assembly GCA_035532615.1. GTDB lineage: Bacteria > Bacteroidota > Bacteroidia > Chitinophagales > Chitinophagaceae > Ginsengibacter. The sequence goes on along the minus strand of DATKQQ010000157.1, from coordinate 51,711 downwards.
TGCGGAAGGTGAAGTGATCACTTCTAATTCCAAAGACCAGGTGGTGACAGATAGCGTTCGTACCAATGTAGGATGGGTAAGAAGGCCAAGTGACCGTTTAATTACCATGGGATTATTTCTACAAGATTATTTAAGCACAAATAAAAATTTTAAAGTACATTTAAACATGATTTACGGAAGCAATATGCCTTATAGCATCCCGAATACTCCGAAATACAGGGATGCATTGATCATTGAGCCGTACATTAGAGTTGACCTGGGTTTCAGCGCGTTACTGCTTAGTGATAAATCACTTAGACGCAGTCATTCTCCATTTCGTAGTTTCGATAATATATGGGCAAGCCTTGAGGTATTCAACCTCATTGACCGCGCCAACATTATTTCTTATCAATTAATAAAAGACTTTGCCAACGATACATTTAGCATCCCTAACCGATTGACACCAAGAATGATAAATTTTAAATTGCTGGCAAAATTTTAAAATAAAATAAATAAACAATTAAACAAACATGAAAAAACAATTATTACTTAGCCTCGCTTTTATTGCGGGCACGATTGCATGCGCTAATGCGCAACAAAAAATGAAACCCGAAGACACCGAATTCTATTCACCGGTTCCACCGGTAGTTACTCCCGGAAAGACCTGTGGCGAACCACCTTCTGATGCTATTATTCTTTTCGATGGAAAAAATTTAGACAAATGGGAATCGGCAAATGATACCACAAAAAAAGCCGATTGGTTTGTACACAATGGAATAATGACTGTAAATAAAAAAGCCGGAAATATACAAACCAAACAAAGATTTATGGATTACCAGATTCACCTGGAATGGAGAGAACCAAAAGATATTCAAGGTTCCGGGCAGGCACGGGGCAACAGTGGATTGTTCCTGGCTTCTACCGGTCCTGGCGATGACGGATATGAATTACAGATACTAGACAATTATAACAACTCTACCTATGTAAACGGACAGGCAGGAGCTGTTTATAAACAATATGCGCCTTTAGTAAATGCTAATTTTCCTCCCGGCGTATGGCAATCGTATGATGTAATTTGGACTGCACCGCGTTTTAATGAAGATGGTTCCTTAAAATCTCCTGCAAAAGTAACTGCATTTTTTAATGGGATTTTAATTCAGAATAATGTAAAATTAAAAGGACCTACCCTTTACATAGGTCTTCCGCATTACAAAGCTCATGGACCAAGCCCTATCAAATTACAGGCACATGGTGATAAAAGCAAACCAATCAGTTTTAGAAATATTTGGGTAAGGCCGTTAGATAATTAAATACAGGAATTGGGACTATACATCCCGATCCATCAAATAAACTGAAAGTTCTTCCAAAGGTTTTTTCCTTGCAGAAACGACCGCTATTTCTTCAAGGTGATCTATAGCAATTGAAAAATGTTTTTGTTTCAATTCTTTTGCCCAATCATCTATATTGCAAGATTTATAAATGTTCAAAATAGGTTGAATTTTACTTTCATCATCTAACGACGATAAATAATTCAACTCTTTCTGCTGTGAAGTAGAAGCGACTTTCAACGCCTGCAATAATAGAAATGTCTTTTTATTGGCCATTATATCACCGCCATGTTTTTTACCAAATTTCTCAGGATCACCAAATGCATCCAGGTAATCATCCTGCACCTGGAAAGCAATTCCAAGGTTCTTGCCGAATTCGTATAAATGCTGCTGATTCCCTTTACCTGCGCCTCCAAGAATGCCTCCGAGCTGAAGGCTGGCGGCAAGCAATACCGAAGTTTTCAGACCAATCATTTTCACATAATCCTCAAAACGAACATCCTGCAATTTTTCAAATTCCATATCGAGTTGCTGGCCCTCGCAAACTTTTTTTGCGGTATTATTAAATAAATTCAAAACCTGGTGCAGGTATTCATTGCTTACTTTATTTAAATATTCATAAGCCGCTACCAGCATTACATCGCCTGCAAGAAGAGCCGTAGACTCACCAAATTTTATGTGAACTGTTTCCATTCCACGCCTCAGTGGCGCTCTGTCCATTATATCATCGTGCACCAAAGTAAAACTATGAAAAAGTTCGACAGCCATGGCTACTTGATAGGCATCATCCTTTATCTCATCAAACATTTCATTTCCCATAAGACACATTACGGGGCGGATTCGTTTGCCTCCAAACGTAAGAAGGTATTGTGAGGCATCATACAAATTTTCAGGATGTATGGGAAAATGACGCCTCTTAAATTTTCCTTCAAAAGACACTGACAATTCTTTAAAAGAATGCATGCCATTATGCTTTTTTTCTTTGTTTACTGACGAAGCTTCAATCATATTCTCTTTTTGGTGAGGGAAAATTTCTTCCACAAATTTGTCCTGGTTCATTAGCCAATTAATTTATTTCAAATTGCAAAATTCACAAATTAGCACCTTGCTGATTATTTATTCTTACTCTTTTTACTCTTTACAGCTTTTTGTTTCAAACTTTCCACACCGGGGATCCAGTCAAAATCCAGTTGCCTTTTTTCAAGATTAGCAGCTACTAATTTCACCTGCACCTTATCTCCCATTCTGAATTTTTTACCGGTACGAATACCTACCAAAGCATATTCTGCATCATCATGCCTGAAATCATCATAGTCAGAAATATCTTTCATCGAAACCAATCCTTCGCATTTTTCGTTCACGGTTTCTACCCAAAAACCAAATGACGAAACCCCACTAATCACACCTTCCATATCATCTCCCAGTTTATCCATCATAAATTCTACCTGCTTGTATTTATTTCCGGCGCGTTCTGCTTCCATTGCAGATCTTTCACGCTGACTGCAATGAATACATTTTGTTTCCATGTTTTTGTCCGGATGAATGTTATTTTCCAAAATATCATGTAAGATCCTGTGTACCATAATATCCGGATAGCGCCGGATAGGAGACGTGAAATGGCAATAATTTTCAAATCCTAAACCATAATGGCCCACATTCTCTGTGGTATAAATTGCCTTAGCCATTGTGCGAATGCCCAACTGCTCAAGCACATGCTGCTCTGGCTTTCCATGCACATCAATCATTAGTTGGTTAAACGATTTGGCAATAGCGGCCTCATCTTTCATATCGAATTTGTATCCGAATTTCCTGGCGAATGCTACATAAGGTTTTAATTTTTCTTCATCAGGCGTATCATGAATCCGGTAAGGAAAAGGAATGGGTTTTTTATTCACTTTTATTTTGGAAACATGAGCAGCAACAGTACGATTGGCAAGCAGCATAAATTCTTCAATTAATTGATGGGATTCTTTGCTTTCCTTTACAATAATTCCCAAAGGTTTCCCATTTTCATTTAATTTAAATTTTACTTCAGTAGATGAAAAATTAATAGCTCCGTTTTTGAATCTTTCTTTCCTGAAATCCTTTGCCAATGAATTCAGGATTAATATTTGTTCCTGATACTTTCCGGTATCGGTTTCAATGATCTGTTGCACTTCATCATAATTAAAACGATGGTCGCTGTGTATAAAAGTTTTACCCACCCAATAATCTTTTATTTTTCCTTTGGAGCTAATTTTAAAAATCACAGAGAAGGTATATTTATCCTCATGAGGGCGTAAGGAGCAAAGTTCGTTGGATATCTTTTCGGGCAACATAGGATTCACACGATCGGGAAGATAAACACTTGTAGCCCTTTTGTAACCTTCTTCATCCAAGGCTGATCCGGGCTTTACAAAATGGCTGACATCGGCAATGTGAACGCCTATTTCAAAATCATGGTCGCTGAGTTTCTTTATTGAAAGTGCGTCGTCAAAATCCTTAGCATCGGCGGGATCAATTGTAAACGTAAGCACATCACGATAGTCCCTTCTTTTCGATAATTCATGGGAGTCTATTTTTCCATCAAGGCTATGTGCTTCATCTATTACATCTTTAGGAAATTCGAGAGAAAAACCATTCTGAATAATAATCTCTTTCATAGCCATATCACCGGGGTCTTTTCCCTTCAGTACTGAAACCACTTCACCTTCAGGCTTTTTATTACCATTTTCCCAATTCAGGAATTTCACTACTACTCTATCCTTGTCTTTAGCCCCATTCAGATTTTGTAAACTGATATGAAAGTCAGGCATCGGCTTTTGACTATCCGGAGAGAAGAAAGCAAAATTCTCGTTTACCTGTAGATTGCCGATAAATTCTGTTTGCTTTCTTTCTGCTACTTCCTGCACCACACCTTCCAGGCGCCTGCCATTGATATCTTTTATTTTCACACGCACTATATCGCCATCCAAAGCTCTATTAAAATCATGCGGGCGAACCAACAGATCTTTCTCTCTTCCTTCTACAATTACATAACCAATGCCGGAGCGGGTGATTTCTAATTTTCCTTTTAATAAAGGTGTAGGTTTCCTCTTACCTGTTTTTTTACTCATAAATTTTTTTCAAATGGATTGATTGGTAACTGGGAATGCAATGTAACAATCATTTGCAAAATTAATTCAAGGTACTTGATTAGAAAGAATAAATAATTGTCAACTATCAAAGGAAATTAATCCATGGAGTAAACAAACAAAAGGCTAATATTCCTGATTTTTTTTGAATGACCAAAGACGACAACCCCAAATAAATGCAGTTAACTTACTTTCTCTTCTAACACCATCATCCTTTCGAATACTTTTTCATATTCTTCATTTGCAGTGGCTAATTGTTCTACTTTCTGGTTGTATTTTTTTTCAGCCTCAATGAATTTCTGATTGTCGGAATAGATTTCAGGTAGTGCAAGATTAGCTTCCAATTCCTTTTTTTCCCGGATGGCTTTTGCAATCTTATCTTCTAACTGCTCAAATTGTTTTTTTACTTTTTGTAATTCTTTTTGCAGTTCACGATCACCGGAAATATGATTATTGGATTTCTTTTCAGTTACAGTCGGTTTTTTTTCGATCACATGCTCTTTCTTTTTAGCAGCAACGTTCTCTGCCGCTTTTCTTTCCTGCTTCCAACGTTCCCATTCATCATACGTGCCTACAAATTCTTTTATTTTATAATTTTCAATTTCCCAAATCTTGTTGGCAGTTTTATTTACAAAATACCTGTCGTGACTTACCAGGATATAGCTTCCTTCATATTTATTTAATGCCTCAATTAATAAATCAACAGAATGCATGTCAAGGTGATTGGTGGGCTCGTCCAACAATAAAAAATTGGCTTTGCTCACTATGGTTTTTGCAAGAGCAACACGTGCTTTTTCTCCACCACTTAATACTTTTATCTTTTTATCTACATCATCACCACTGAATAAGAAACATCCCAATAAAGTTCTTAACTCCAACTCTGTTTTTCCGCTCCCCGAATAATTCATTTCTTCGAGAACGTTATATTCCAGGTTCAACGCTTCCAACTGATGTTGTGCATAAAACGAATCTTTTACATTATGGCCTTCTATTCTTTCACCTTCAAATGGTTCTACGCCGGCCACCATGCGAAGTAAAGTTGTTTTACCTTTACCATTAGCGCCAATTAAACCTATTTTATCACCACGGTTTATTTCTGCGCCTGTGTGTTCAACTATTTTTACTTCTCCAAAACTTTTGCTCGCATTTTTTAAGGTACATAAAATCCTTCCAGGCTGATGATCAATTGTAAAATTGAGGCGCATATTCGGTCGTTCCAGATCAGTATTCTCTATACGTTCAATTTTATCAAGTCGCTTCATGATACTCTGCGCCTGAGCAGCTTTAGAAGCTTTTGCTTTAAAGCGTTCTACAAATTTTTCCTGCTGGCGAATATAATCCTGTTGATTTTCGTAAGCGCGTTTTTGTAATTCAATACGCTGTTCTTTTTCCTGTAAATAATACGAATAATTACCTGCATAAAAATGTAATTCCTGCTGATAGAGTTCTACAATTTTTGTTACCATTCTATCCAGGAAATACCTGTCGTGCGAAACAATTACAACAGATCCACGATAATGTTGCAAATATTTCTCAAGCCATTCTATGGAAGGAAGATCCAAATGGTTCGTAGGTTCATCGAGCAACAAAACATCGGGATTCATTAAAATCATTTTTGCAAGCAAAACTCTCATACGCCAGCCACCACTGAATTCTTTATACGGCCTGTGAAGATCAGCATTTGCAAAACCCAATCCTTGTAATATTTCTTCAGTATTATGATGAATATCGTAACCTCCGAGAATTTCAAGTTCGTGTAATTTATCAGCATACACATGCGCCAGCGATTCATCAGAACTTTTCTCTAATTCAATTCCTATTTTTTCAATTTCCTTTTCTAAAGCCTGCACTTTTTCAAAAGCACTTAAAGCAACTGCCAGGATAGAATCTTCTGTATCAAAACTCAACAAATCCTGGTGAAGAAATCCGATAGTGGTTTCTTTTCCTTTTTCAACGGTGCCTTCAGATGGATGAAACTGATTGGTTAATACTTTTAATAAAGTAGATTTTCCTGTGCCATTGTAGCCGATAAGGCCAATTCTTTCATTGGGTTGAATATGCCATGTGGCATCTTTCACAATTACTCTTGCACCAAATTCAAATGTGACATTCTGTAAACCTAATAACATGTTGAAATAACTAATAAGGAATTTAAAATAAGAAATAAAGAAGTATAAACTACCTTTTTAAAGTGTGCAAAATTAAGAAAATAAAGGGATTTTTATGTATGACTCAGGAGGGAAAGCGTTGGAGTATTGTTATTTATTGTGAAGGATTAATGAGTAAGAGTAGGATTTGATAAAAATGATTAGTCAAGCCTTTATCGCAATAATTTTTTTAATTTGGTAGGTTTTTGCCTTACATCAAATACAGTAATAATTTGAACTTCATCTTTCTTGTTTCGATAATATATAATATTTTGTTTAGTTATTGCATATTTACGAATATTTTGGGCTTTATTAAAATAGTCGAAAAGTCTTGGGTTGATTGAAATTAGGTAATAAAAAATCTCAAGTTTATCCAAAAAATTATCAACAACTTTTTGATCCCAATTTTGAGAGAGGTAAAACAAAATATTATTTATATCTTCTTTTGCCTGAGGAGAAATCATTACTTTTTTTGGCCTTTTATTCCCCGCTGCAATAGCCTTTATTCAATTCTTTTAGAAATGTTCTAAAATCCGTTCCTTCCTTATTGTCTAATTGACTAATGCCTTTGGCAATTTTTATTTTTAGATTTTTTTTATCAACCTGGATATTGTCGTTCTCTTTTTGGCTGGCAAATTCTTTAAAAATTTGATAAGCTGATTTAAGCTGGTTTATCCCCATTTTTTCCAGGCTCTTATTAATTTTATTTCTTATCGCAACTGTTGACATATTATTTTTTTGAAACCAATAGGAAGGATACACTTATTATTGATTTCGGTACAAATAACTAAAGTGTCCTAAACACAAATATAATAAATTACAAAAAAGATGTAACGAAACATTTTAATTCAAAGCCACATCAAATTCTTTTTCTTTTTTTACGGAATAATTTTTCACCACATTATACAATGTATCTCTTTCCACGGCTTCGCGGCCAGCTTGTGAAATGAGCATTATCAGTTCATCAGTAGTCATTTTAGGATTTTGTTCTTCGCTGCCTGCCATGGAATAAATTTTGGTGGAATCATCAATGGTTCCATCCATATCGTCAACTCCGAAAGATAAGGAGAGTTGTGCATTTTGTCTGCCGAGCATTGGCCAATATGCTTTTAAATGAGGAAAATTATCCATGTAAATTCTTGCTACCGCATACATTTTCATGTCTTCAATAATGGATGATTCCGGAACATAACTCATATCATTATTCTTATTACGGAATTTTAATGGAATAAATGTATTAAAGCCATGAGTTTTATCTTGCAAATTTCTTAGCCGGCTCATGTGATCAATGCGATGGCCATAATTTTCTATATGCCCGTAAAGCATAGTGGCGTTGGTATGCATTCCCAGAGCATGAGCTTCTTCGTGAATTTTTAACCAGCCTTCTGCATCTACTTTATCATGGCAAATCTGGCTTCTTATTTCTGCATCAAAGATCTCGGCACCGCCGCCTGGCATGGATTGCAAACCCGCATCGTGCAATTTTTTCATTCCTTCTTTTACAGATAATTTCGCTTTGCGAAACATGTAATCTAACTCCACCGCAGTAAATCCTTTTACATGAAGTTCGGGCCTCTGTTTTTTTATCTCTGAAATAAAATCACAAAAGAAATCGAGATTCATTTTTGGATGAACGCCACCAACAATATGAACTTCTGTTATAGGTTTTCCATCATAGCTTTTTACAATATCCATCATTTGTTCTTTTGTCAATGCCCAGCCCTCATCCCGATGCGCATATAAACGAGAGTATGAACAAAATTTGCAGGAGAACACACAAACATTCGTAGGCTCAATATGAAAATTTCTGTTGAAATAAGTTTTATTGCCATGTTTTTTTTCTCTAATATAATTAGCTAAAGTAGCACTCACACCAGGACTAACTTTTTCAAAAAGAAAAATTCCTTCTTCATCATTTATTCTTTTACCACTCACTACTTTCTCTGCAATATTTTTAAGAGTTTTTTCTTCGGGTAATGTGTTTATTAATCTTAATAAATCTTCTTCTTTATTTGTTTTAGTCATGTTGCAAAATTAAGTATTTGGAAAGATGTAATAACAAAGACAGGCTCAAATTTTCAATTGGCGATCTGAGATATAGAAAAAAATTAATCTAAAACCATTTTTAAGACATTCTTATTAAGATTCCTGATTTTCCATCAATAATTTTTTATCAATAATTTCTTATTCTAATTTTCAACCTTTGCATCAATAACGTACTTTTGCGCAGATTTTAAAAAAAATGAAATGAAACTTTCTTCTCTTTTAACCAGATTTAGCGAACCCGAAACTCTAAAAATGGCCAAATTAGGCCGGGAATTACGTGCTAAAGGTATTAATGTGATTGATCTCAGCTTAGGTGAACCGGACTTTAATACTCCTGAACATATTAAAGAGGCAGCCAAAAAAGCCATTGATGACAACTGGAGTCATTATACTCCGGTGTCCGGATATGCTGACCTGAAAGAAGCGATTTGTAAAAAATTTCAAAGAGATAACGGTCTCGCATACGCGCCAAATCAAATAGTAGTAAGTACAGGCGCCAAACAATGTATTGCTAATACCATGTTGAGTATTTTAGACGATGATGATGAAATTATAATTCCTACACCATACTGGGTTTCTTACTCTGAGATTGCAAGGTTTGCAAGAGCAAAAGTGGTATTCATAAATACTACACCTGAAACTGGTTTCAAAATAACTCCCGATCAGCTTGAAAATGCAATTACTGATAAAACAAGGCTTTTCATTTTCTCTACTCCCTGCAATCCTACCGGTGCTACTTATACTAAAAATGAGTTGGAAGCACTTGCCAAAGTATTTGAAAAACATCCCGCCGTTTTTATTATCAGCGATGAAATTTATGAATACATAAATTATTCGAATCAGACGGACAAATATGAAAGTATCGCACAATTTGATTATGTAAAAGACAGGGTTATTATTATTAATGGATTAAGTAAAGGATTTGCAATGACAGGTTGGAGATTAGGATATCTGGCTGCTCATCCTGATATTGCAAAAGCCTGTGAAAAGATACAGGGACAAATGACAAGCGGAACCAATTCTATAACTCAACGTGCAGCTATCACTGCGTTGGATTCATCCTTAACGGCTACTTACGAGATGCTAAAAGAATTTAAACGACGTAAAGCAAGAGTAACTGAATTGTTGAAAGCATTACCTCATGTAAAATGTATGGAACCACAGGGAGCATTTTATATTTTTCCTGATGTTAGATATTATTTTGGAAAAAAGCATGGTGATGAAGTGATCAATAATTCAAGCGACCTTTGTATGTACCTACTTAACAATGCTCATATTTCAACCGTTTCAGGCGATGCTTTTGGCCAGCCTGGGTATATAAGAATATCATTTGCCAACAGCATGGAAAATATTGAACAGGGATTTAAGAGAATCAAAGAAGGTTTAGGAAAACTTTCCTAAAATGAACGTAAAATTTGGTGAAAATAATTTTTTCAACAAAAAAAATCTTTATGAAACGTTTTTTGGCAATTTTGTTTTTGGTAATTATTTTATTTGGAGTATGGTATCTTTTTTTGAAAAAAGGTAAAAAAGAAGTTAAAGCCGTACCGGAAGCTATAGTTGAAAAAGTACATTCTGAAGATTTTAATAAAGGTATTGCGAACATGTTAGAAGCTTATTTCAGTATGAAAGATGCTTTTGTGGATGCTGACACTACTGCTATAAAATTACAAACCGGAAAATTTATTTCTTCTGTTGATAGCCTCAATTTATCAGATCTACAGAAAGGTGATTCCTTACTATACATTTCTGCACAACAAAATGTTAGTGATATAAATGCCAATGCGAAGCCTATAACAGAAGAAAATGACATCACGGAAATGCGTCATGATTTCAGCATGGTTTCCGAAAATTTATACCCTCTTCTAAAAACCATTGGATATGAGGGAAAGAAAATTTATTGGCAAAATTGTCCCATGGCGTTTGGGGATGATAATCCTGCAAATTGGTTAAGCAATTCTTCTGAAATTGATAATCCTTATCTTGGTAAAAAAGATCCTAAGTATAAATCAGGAATGCTTCATTGCGGTGAAAATATGGATTCTATTTATTTAAAATAATCAGTTATTAGTAATCTGAGGTTGAAGATAATTGAACATTGACTATTAAATATTCATAATTGAACATTCAACGCTGTACTCTTCCCGATGCATCACCTTTCATCAATCCTTTTACTTCAGCAAGAGTAGCATGATTCAGATCCCCGGGAATTGTATGTTTCAAGGCAGAAGCGGCTACTCCAAACTCTGCCGCATCTTTCAATCCCATTTCTGAAACCAGTCCATAAATAAACCCACTGGCAAAAGAATCGCCACTTCCTACGCGATCTACGATTCGTACCTGGTATTCTTTGGTATGGTAAAATTCTTTACCATCATAAACCAATGCGCTCCACCCATTATCTGAAGCGCTGTAACTTTCACGTAATGTGGAGGCGATATATTTAAATCCGAATTTTCCCTTCATTTGCTGGAATACATCCTTATATCCGTCAAGATTTAATTCTCCTTTGGTAACATCGGTGCCTTTGCTTTTAAATCCTAAAGTAGTTTCGGCGTCTTCTTCATTTCCGATACAGACATCTACATATTTGCAAAGGCGTGTCATTACCTCTTTTGCTTTTTCTTTACTCCATAATTTTTTTCTATAATTCAAATCAATACTTGTAGTAATTCCTTTAGCTCTTGCAGATTTCAATGCAGCTTCAGTAAGTGCAGCCGCTTTATCACTTAAAGCAGGTGTGATACCGGTAGTATGAAACCATGAAGCACCTTCGAAGATTTTATCGAAATCAAAATCATTTATTTCTGCTTCTGAAATAGCAGCATCGGCACGATCATATATCACTTGCGAAGCTCGCATAGAAGCACCTGTTTCTAAAAAATAAATCCCTAATCTTTTGCCTCCATGGGCTACAAAGTGTGTATCAACTCCAAAACGCCTCAAATGATTAATGGCTGATTGTCCAATTGCATTATCCGGAACTTTCGAAACAAAAACTCCCTCCAAACCATAGTTACACAGAGCTACAGCTACATTCGCCTCACCTCCACCATAAGTTACATCGAAAGTGTCAGACTGCACAAATCTCTTAAAATCGGGTGTGGATAAACGTAACATGATTTCTCCAAGCGTAACTACTTTTTTTGACATGACCTTTTTATAATTTAATTAAAAAAATGAAATTAATTTTGTAAAAATTATTCTTCAAATCTCTTTCTTATTTGGATAAAGAACAAAAATCTGATCAACAATTATTAAAAAAAATACGATAACGATTGCGTAAAAAGTATTGACTTATAAAAATAAATCCAATAACATTGCTCACTTTAAAAAATATTTGCGATGAATAAAAAAGCTCATTTATTAAAATTAATTCCTGAACAGGGAATTTTACCTTTATATTTTTATAAGGATACAGAAGTTAGTTTACAGGTTTTAAAAGCCTTATATCGCGCCGGAATCAGGACAGTTGAATATACCAATCGGGGTGAAGCTGCTTTGCAGAATTTTAAAAAAATGCGTGAATTATGCGATGCAGAATTATCCGGAATGTACCTCGGCATTGGTACCATTAAAAATGGTGAAATGGCACAAGCTTACATTGATGCCGGTGCCGATTTTATTATTTGCCCGGGCCTGGTGGAAGATGTTGCAAAAGTCGCTGATCATAATAATATGCTTTGGGTTCCGGGATGTATGACACCAACAGAAATCATCCACGCAGAAACTTTAGGTGCAAAAATGATTAAACTTTTTCCAGGTAATATTTTAGGCCATGAATTTATGAGTTCAATAAAAACATTGTTTCCTGATCTTATGTTTATGCCGACAGGTGGTGTCGATTTAAACAGGGAAAACATTGCCGCCTGGCTCAAGGCAGGTGTTTGCGCGGTAGGAATGGGAAGTAAACTTATTAGCAAGGAATTGCTTGAACAAAAAAATTATTCAAAGATTGAAGAGCATGCCAAAGAAGCTTTGGATATTTTGAAATCTCTTAGGTAAAAATCTTGGAGTAATAAATATAAATATAAAAATAAAAATCCTTATTTTTTCTTAAACAATTTTTATTCTTACATCGTAAATCAAATCCCTGGTATCTATAATCTTTAGAAGGTTATTATCCAAATGGGCAGGATTTAATATATAATTATATTCTTCAGTAATTACAGAAGAAGGAATTTTTATAACCAATTTGTTGGCTTTTTTTAAAATCTGCGTTCCAAAATCTTTTGTTGAAGATGGTGCAGGTATTTGTTTCCAATTTCCCGGAAGAGATTCAATTTTTATTGATAGAATCTCAGAATCAGGAATTTCAATAGTAGTGATGCTTAGAGCACGTGGAATGTCTTCAATATTAATATTTAACGTGTATTCTAATAAAGAAAGCGCCCTGCTTTCGGAAGTGTAAACGCAAGGAACATTTTTATGATTCCATCTTCCTCCATTAATCTTAGCACCCTCACCGGATAAATCATTGGCATGCTTTGTTCTTCCAATTCTGTACACTAACATGGATTCTAAGTAAAGGAGTTAAGAATAAATACCATAATCAATTCTCCCTATAAGATTTTTTACTTCCTCCCGGCCAAATTGATTGTCAATTAAATCGTAAGGAATTTGACCACCCAGCGCTTTATTTGGCCTCGCCATCCATTGATTGAAAAGATCTTCATTTTCAAATACTTCAAACCCATAGGAATACAGATCGGCCATTCCTAATATTTTTTCACTAAGACCTGAATTGAATTTTTCATCTCTCTTTTTATTGATCAATGTAGCACGTGTAACTGATAGCGCCTTGGCCAACATGGTATAATCCAGATCTGCTTTGCTTTTCAAAAGTTCTAAATCTTTTTTACTTACTCCATCACGCACTATATGCATCTTTTCAAATGCACTTAACTGGCTTTCCGGTTTTTGTGAAGCATTAGAAAGAATACTATTAAAATGATTGGGATTCTTTAAGTATGCCGCTTGAGGCTCACTTACAATATTCTTATCATTATCTTCCTTTCTATTCTTATAGGGTTTGAGTTTATTTTGTTTTTTTTCCACGGTATAACATTTTTATTAAATCAGTACAAATTTATACTTTTTCTCTCGATAAAAAAAATAATTATTCAATAATTTTTTCAGCATTTTTTGATTATTAAAGTTTCTATATTACCTTCAACCACTTTTTATAAAAATGAAACAAGCTTCTATTAATAATATTCTCTCTTCCGCTGCCGTATCTTTTACTACTGCTGCCTTTATTATTACAACCCGTTAAGGGTTGTACGATTCCATATCATCCATTGGGCTTTGGCTTTTTCTACCTTCGGGTAAATTTTCAAAAATTCATTTTACTAATTAATAAAATATGCGTGTATTAAAATTTGGCGGTTCCTCTGTTGCCAATGCTGAAAATGTAAACAAAATTGTTTCCATTTTGCATGAACGTCTGGAAAAAGAAAAATTAATTGTGGTGGTTTCTGCATTAGGCGGTATTACAGATGCGTTGTTAGGGGGAGTAGTATTGGCATCTAAAGGAGACAGCCTTTATAAAGAGGAATTGCAGAAAATTGAAATCCGCCATTTGGAAATGGTGAAGCAGCTGATTCCGGTTACCAACCAAAGCAGGGTGTTGAGCATGGTAAAAAAACATTGTAATGAGATAGAAGATATTTGTAATGGTGTGTTCTTATTGCAAGAATTAACGCCACGAACCAGGGACAGAATAATGAGCTATGGAGAATTATTATCGTCACAAATAATCTCCGCAAAATTTCAGTCTGCCGGTTTTGAAAACAAGTGGATAGATGCAAGAAAATTGATCAGCACCAACTCGCATTTTGAAAATGCAGTAGTAGATTTTGAAATGACCAATCAAAAAATACAGGATTATTTTGCTGATTCAAAAGAATCATTTTTTTTGTTACCCGGTTTCATTGCATCCGATAAAACAGGTGTCACCACAACGTTAGGAAGAGGAGGTTCTGATTATACTGCTTCTATCCTTGCTGCAGCGATGGATGCGAGTGCACTTGAAATATGGACCGACGTAAGCGGAATGATGACTGCAGACCCACGCCTGGTAAGCAATGCTAAAATCATCCCTCATGTGTTGTATCGCGAAGCAATGGAACTTTCTCATTTTGGAGCCAAAGTAATTTATCCTCCAACGATACAACCTGTGATGAGAAAAAATATTCCTGTTTGGATAAAAAGCACTTTCTCACCAGAGCATCATGGTACACTCATCGAAAATACTTCAGTAAAAAACACCAGTAATGTAAGAGGAATTTCAAGTATTAATAAAATTGCACTGCTAAGCCTTGAAGGTAGCGGCATGGCTGGCATTCCGGGTTTTTCAAAGAGGTTATTTGAGACACTTGCCAATGAGCAGATCAATGTTATTCTTATTACACAGAGTTCTTCTGAACATTCAATTTGTGTAGGCATCGAAGAGGCTTACGCCGAAGATGCAAAAAGAGCAGTTGATGAGACTTTCGCCATCGAAATAGAAAGAATGAAAGTGGATCCTCTGTTAGTTGAAAAAGAGCTGGCTATCATTGCTTTGGTCGGCGATAAGATGAAAAGTCACCCTGGCATTAGTGGCAAAATGTTCAGTGCCTTGGGCAAAAACGGGGTAAATGTAAGAGCTATTTCACAAGGATCTTCGGAAAGAAATATATCAGCCGTGATCTCTGCAAATGATGTAAAAAAAGCCGCCAACGTATTGCACGAAGAGTTTTTTGAAACTACCTATAAGCAAGTGAATTTATTTGTTGCCGGGGTAGGAAATGTAGGTTCGCGTCTGCTGGCTCAATTGCTACAGCAGAATCAATATTTACAAAAAAATCTTCGATTATCCATCAGGGTGGTTGGTATTGCCAATAGTAAAAAAATGTTTTTTGATGAAAAAGGTATTGATTTGAAAAAATGGAAAGACCTTCTGCAGAGCGGAGAGGAAATGAAACTATCTGAATTTATAGAAATCATCCAATTAAAGAACTTGCGCAATTCTGTTTTCGTTGACGTTACGGCTAATGAATCTATTGCAAAACGCTATGTGGATATTTTGCAAAAAAGTATTTCTATAGTGGCGTGCAATAAAATAGCGGCCTCTTCATCATTTCATTATTATGAAAAGCTGAAAAATCTTGCCCGTGAATTTAATGCCAATTTTCTCTTTGAAACTAATGTGGGTGCCGGTTTGCCGGTTATTGGCACTTTAAATGATTTATTGCTGAGCGGCGATAAAATAAATAAAATAGAGGCGGTATTAAGCGGTACACTCAATTTTGTATTTAATAATTATAATGGAAAAGAAAGTTTTGCTAAAGTGGTAAAACAGGCGCAGGACGAAGGATACACCGAACCGGATCCGCGACAGGATCTTAGTGGTATTGACGTGATGCGAAAAATTATGATCTTATCAAGGGAAGCCGGCGAGAAAATTGAAATGGATGATATTACCAATAATTCCTTTATGCCGGAAGAATGTATGACCGGATCTGTAGAAGATTTTTATACAAGTATGGAAAAAAAGGAATCCTGGTTTAAAAATATTTATGAGAAAGCCAATAAGGAAGGAAAGAAGTTGAAATTTGTAGCCACTTATGAAAATGGTAAAGCAAATGTTGGATTACAGCAAATAGGTTCTGACCATGATTTTTACCATCTTTATGGAAAAGATAATGTGGTTTTATTTTATACAAACCGGTATATTGATCAACCCCTTGTAGTGAAAGGAGCAGGCGCGGGTGCCGAGGTCACTGCATCAGGAGTATTTGCTGATATAATTCGCGCTGTGAGAATATAAAAATAAATAAATGAAAGAAGTAAAAGTAATAGCGCCTGCAACCATTGCTAATCTTGTTTGCGGATTTGATATTTTAGGGATGGCGTTAAAAAGCCCTTTTGATGAAATGACTTTGTCATTGCGTGATGAACCAGGAATTCTAATCCGGCATACCGATGGATATAATTTACCAGAAGCTGCGGAGAAAAATGTTGCAGGGGTAGCCTTGCAAAGTTTACTTGATGATCCGGTTGCTATAGGATTAAAAAAATCATTTGGATTTCATTTGATCGTTCATAAAAACATAAAACCAGGTAGCGGACTGGGTTCCAGCGCGGCCAGTTCTGCTGGTGCTGTAGTAGCAGCGAATCACTTATTAGGCAATATTTTTTCAAAAGAAGATTTGGTTCGCTTTGCTATGAATGGAGAAAAACTTGCCGGTGGCGTAAAGCATGCGGATAATGTAACGCCTTGTATTTACGGGGGTGCAACTTTGATCCGCTCTATTTTTCCTTTGGATATTATCCCGTTGAATGTGCCTGATTTATTTGTTACAATTGTTCATCCGCAGATAGAAGTTCGCACTTCTGATGCAAGGCAAATTTTGAGAAAAGAAGTGCAACTAAAAGATGCGATAAAACAATGGGGAAATATTGGCGGGTTGATTATGGGATTTATGAAAAATGATTCCGCATTAATTAGCCGTTCGCTGGAAGATGTGATCGTGGAACCAGTGCGCAGTATTCTTATTCCCGGATTTGATGAAGTGAAATTAAAATGCAGAGAGGTCGGCGCACTGGGAGGAGGTATTTCCGGATCGGGGCCATCTATTTTTATGTTGAGTAAAGAAGAATCAACTGCAAAGGAAGTAGAAATTATCATGAAAGAAATTTATGAAAAAATTGAAGTGGATTATAAAACTTATGTAACAGAAATTAATTCTGAAGGAGTGAAAATTGCAGAATCGTAAAATATTGATTTAAATGCAGATTAAAACCTTATGAAATATTATAGTTTAAATAAAACAGCTCCCCGCGTTGATTTCAAAGAAGCAACTATTCGCGGATTAGCACCGGATAAAGGCTTGTACTTTCCTGAAATCATTCCAAAATATGATCGGGAATTTTTTGATAGTATTAATAAATATTCTGATGAAGAAATTGCCTTTAAAATTATTCAGCCGTATATCGGTGAAGTTATCTCGGAAAATGAATTAAAGCGGATTGTTGAAGAAACCATCAATTTTGAAATTCCATTGGTAAAGATCAATGAATCTATTTCATCATTAGAATTATTTCACGGGCCTACCTTAGCTTTTAAAGATGTGGGAGCGAGGTTTATGAGTCGCTGCCTTGGATATTTTGTAAAAGATAATAATCAAAAAATCACTGTATTGGTGGCTACTTCAGGCGATACAGGAGGTGCCGTTGCCAATGGGTTTTATAATGTGGAAGGGGTAGAGGTAGTAATTTTATATCCCTCAGGTAAAGTAAGTAGTGTGCAGGAAAAGCAATTGGTAACTCTTGGGAATAATATTCATGCCATTGAGATAAAAGGAACTTTTGATGATTGCCAAAAAATGGTTAAGCAGGTATTTTCTGATGAAGAACTGAATAAAAAATTATTTCTGACTTCTGCGAATTCAATCAATGTAGCACGGTGGCTTCCTCAACAATTTTATTATTTTTTTGCATGGAAACAATGGCCCGATAAAAAAAATCCCCCTGTGATCTGTGTCCCGAGTGGGAATTTTGGAAATATCTGTGCCGGTCTGCTCGCGCATATTTCAGGATTACCGGTAAAACATTTCCTTGCCGCCTGTAATGTGAATAGAGTAGTGCCTGAGTTTTTAGAGACTCAAAATTATCAACCGCAAAAGGCAATTGCAACTATCTCAAATGCAATGGATGTAGGAGATCCAAGCAATTTTATAAGGATACTTGAATTATTTCATCATCAGTTTTCTGATTTAAAAAATGTGCTGAGCAGCGATAGCATTTCTGATGAAGAAACAAGAAAGACTATAAAGAATGTATTTCAAGAAGATAATTATTTATTGGACCCGCACGGAGCCGTGGCTTATAAGGCTTTAGAAAAATTTTTTAAAAAGGATCTGCGGCAAAAAGGATATCTTCTTGAAACAGCCCATCCCGTAAAATTTTATGACGTGGTGGAGCCCGTAATAAATCAAGTAATCCAGATTCCTGAAAGTATAAAGGAGATTCTTAACAAAGAAAAAATGAGCATTTCTATGAACGCTCGTTTTGAAAATCTCAAAGAATATTTATTGGGAAAAAATAGATAATTATTTTTTATTAAAATCCCTGGGGTTGGTTAGAGAATTACAGTAAAGCAACAATTTTTGAGGATTTCTATTCTATTAAAAAAGGTTCCCTTTATAAATGAGAGGCAAGTTATAATTCCTAAATTATTTAGCCTACCACATTCTCAGGTTTACCATTTATAAAGGCACGGATATTATTAACCACGGTGCCCATAAGTCGTGTCCTTGCCTCAAAAGTAGCCCACGCAATATGAGGCGTGATAAGACAATTTTTTGCTTTCAATAATGGATTATCTGTTGCAGGTGGTTCCATAGACAGTACATCCAAACCCGCTCCGGCAATTTTTCCGGAATTGAGGGCATCCGCAAGATCAAATTCATTGATAAGTCCACCTCTGCTTGTATTAACCAGGTAAGCCGTAGGTTTCATCATTCCCAGCAGCCGTTTATTTACGAATTTTTCATTTTGATCATTTAAAGGACAATGCAGGCTTAGGATATCGGAATCTTTAAAACAGGTTTTTTCTTTCGCAAAGATTACCCCTTCCAGTTTATCCCGTTCAGGATGTTTGTGCGAAGCAATTACTTTCATACCGAAGGACAGAGCAATTCTGGCAACTGCCTGTCCTATTTGGCCGAATCCAATTATGCCAAGAGTTTTATGATTCAATTCCATTATAGGTTTTAGTTGATAACTAAAATCTTTGCTTTTAATCCATTCATCTTTTTTTACACTTTCAGAGTACTCTGAAATATGGCCACACAATTCCAGGATCATAGAGAAAGTTAATTGTGCCACCGATGAAGTGCTATATGAGGGTACATTGGTAACAATGATATTACGTTTATGTGTTGCAGTTATATCAACTACATTGTATCCGGTAGCCATTACCCCCACATATTTTAAAAGAGGGGCTCTATTAATATTTTTTTCTGATAAAGACACTTTGTTGGTTAATACAATATCAGCATCTGCAATTCTTTCCTCAATTTCTGATGATGAAGACCTTTCATAAATTACTGTTTCTCCCAGCATCTGCAAAGCTTGCCAGCTCATATCTCCTGGATTCATAGCATATCCATCTAATACAACTATTTTCATTGATCAAAAGAATTTTACATTAAAAAATTATCATCCGGGTAAAGGTACCATTCATAATCAAACAGAATCGAAGTAGTTTCAATCTCTTATTTCTGATGTAAAGCCAGCAAATCACCTACTTCACAAGAGGTACGAGTAAGATCAGCAGAGGTATTTTTGATTGCCTCCTCAATAGATGACGGAGCGTGATTGATCGGAAAAATCCCATCAAAATAATTTTTCATTTTCTTTGTAACTTTCAAAGGCACATGTCCTGCCAAAACAATTACCGGGATTTTTTTCTTTTTTGCTCTTACCGCAACGCCGAAAGGCCCTTTCCCTTCCAATGTTTGTTCATCAAGGCTTCCTTCAGCAGTAATAACCATATCTGCCTTTTCAAGCGCATCATTAAAATGAACTGCATCAAGAAAGTATTCAATTCCACCTACCAATTGCGCATTTAAAAATGCTGCCAGCCCGGCTGCCATACCTCCGGCCGCGCCTCCATAAACCATGGAACTCATTTCGATATCTATTGATTCTTGGGTTATCTGATTAAACTGTTCCATACATTTTTCTAAAAGTGAAACTTCTTTTTTACTAGCTCCTTTTTGTGGCCCGAAAATGACGGCTGCTCCTTTATTTCCCAAAAGAGTATTTGTAACATCACATAATATAATTATTTCACAAGTCTTAAGGCGGGGATCCAATTTATTAATATCAATTGATTTTAATTCAATCAAACCTGCGGGCAATTGGGTTATTTCTCTCCCTGATCCATTTAAAAAACGAATTCCCAATGCTTTAAGCAATCCTGTGCCGCCATCAACTGTAGCGCTCCCGCCCACTGCAAGAATTATTTTTTTTACATTCATTCTCAAAGTAGCAGCAATAAGTTCTCCGGTGCCCATGGTATTCGCTTTCAAAGGATTCAGCTCATAAGACTTCAGCAATTTTAAACCGGAAGCTTCCGACATTTCAATGAGCACCGTTTTTTCTTTCACAACCCATTCAAAAGATGCTTTGATAATTCTTCCTAATGGATCATGCACTTGTACAGCAATGGAACGGCTATTCCATTTTTTTGCGATTAAAGAAGCTGTGCCATCACCACCATCGCCTATAGGAATGAGATCCAGTTTGCAGGAGAGATTGCTTTGGCATAAGCCTTTTGCGATAGAATTTGCGGCTTCTTCGGCAGACAAGCTTCCTTTAAAAGCATTGGGCGCAATGACAATGTTCATTTACATTCTATATTTTGAATGGAGTAATTTTATAATAATGTGTAATAGAAGAAATATATAATTATTCAATGAATTATTTAAATATCAAAACCAGTTTTTGGTGTCTTCTATGTCTGGATAGATTTTTTGAGTTGAAAATGAATCAAAGCTTTTCTATTACTTTAATAGTATCATTTACCATTTTGTCACTTACACCCAAATGCAATACCATCCTTATTTGGGTTGCCGATATTGCACTTACCAGAATTTCATTACTTTTAAATTCCTCTGTTAGAGATTTGGCATTATAATTTCCCTTTACTTGAAAAATAAGAATATTGGTTTCTACGGGCATCATTTCACCGGTAAATTCTTTTTTAGATAAAGCTTGAGCAATTTGTTTTGCATGTAAATGATCAAGTGCAAGACGTTCAATATTATTCTCCAAAGCAAAGATTCCTGCTGCTGCAAGATAGCCGGCTTGCCTCATTCCTCCACCAAAAACTTTTCTTACCCGAAAGGCTTTTTCAATAAATTCTTTTTTGCCTAATAAAACGCTTCCTACCGGAGCGCCCAGTCCTTTACTAAGACAGATAGAAATACTATCAAAAATATTTCCATATTCTTTTGGATTGTCATCTTTTGCAATAATTGCATTAAATAATCTTGCACCATCCAAATGAAGCTTTAAGTTATTTTGCAAACAAATCTCTTTTATTTCCTGAATATCAGAGAATTCGTAACAACTTCCTCCTCCTCTGTTCGCTGTGTTTTCAAGACTTACTAATTGAGTTTTAGCTTTGTGAATATCATTTGGGTTAATGGAATCTAAAACCTGGTGAGCTTTAATTCTTCCGTAATCTCCTTCCACAGCTTTTACCTGGCATCCCGAATTAAAGGCAATTCCCCCGCCTTCATAAATATAAACATGGCTCATCTTTTCGCAGATAACCTCTCCTCCAGGTTGAGTGTGGCACTTGATGGCAATTTGATTAGTCATAGTCCCACTTGGGCAAAATATGGCAGCCTGCATTCCGAATTTTTCGGCAAGCATAGATTGTAATTCATTGACTGTAGGATCTTCTTTAAAAACGTCGTCACCAACAGAAGCACTGAACATCGCTTCCAACATGGCTGGAGTAGGTTTGGTAAAAGTATCTGATCTGTATTCTATCATGCAGCAAAAGTATTTATTAAATTGAATGGTAAATAAAAAGATTAAATGAACAAGTGGTAAAAAATACCATTCATCATAAAATATTCTATTACAAAGATTTATTTATAGTAAAGACTATGAATTTTCAAATATGCGTTGTAACTTTGCAAATGTTCAAAAGATTGCCGGCAATTAACATATCTTTTGTAACGATTCCCCAATTATAATTGTCTAATAACTATTAATCTATAAAACAAAATGAGGCAACTTAAAATTGCTACGCAGATTACCAATCGTGATTCTCAAGCGGTTGAAAAATATCTGCAGGAAATTTCAAAAATTGGGATGATCACTCCGGAAGAAGAAACTATTTTAGCACAGAAAATCAAAATGGGCGATCAGAGAGCTTTAGAGCGTCTCACAACAGCCAACCTACGTTTCGTAGTTTCAGTTGCAAAGCAGTATCAACACCAGGGTTTGTCATTAAGTGATCTTATTAACGAGGGCAACCTCGGATTAATTAAAGCGGCACAACGCTTTGATGAAACCAAAGGTTTCAAATTTATTTCTTACGCTGTGTGGTGGATTCGCCAATCTATACTACAGGCGTTGGCAGAGCAGGGCAGATTAGTCCGCTTGCCACAAAACAAAATTGGCACTTACAACAAAGCAAATAAAGCCTACATGGCTTTTGAGCAGGAACATGAAAGAGAGCCATCTACCGAAGAACTTTCAGAAATTCTTGAAATGAGTGAAACTGAAATCAACAACATCTTTCAAAGCAATACCAGGCACACATCCCTTGATGCGCCGGTACATGAAGCAGAAGATGTTGCCATGGGCGATCTTTTAAAGGGCGGCGGCGAAACTGATGAAGATGTAATGCACGATTCATTGAAAAATGAAATCCGTCGTGTATTGAAATCTCTTAGCCCACGCGAAGCTGAAATCGTAAATGCTTATTTTGGCCTTGATGGCGAAAATGGTGTTACCATTGAGCAGATCGGTCAAAAGTATGATCTTACAAAAGAGCGTATTCGCCAGATTAAGGAAAGAGCTATTAAACGCCTTCAAAAAGCGCGTTACAGTAGTGCACTTAAAGCCTATCTGGGCTGATTTTCTAAGAATATTTTTAAAGCCGTTTCCTTACAGAAGCGGCTTTTTTAATTGGGATATTTTAAGTCAGGCATTATCTTCTGTATTCGGCCGGCAGGTTTTTCTCGCGGGCTTCTTTAGCAGAATCACTCATTTGGTTACTTTTAAATTTATGAGGTAAAACTGTATCAGCATCGCTAGGTGTGCCATCCAATTGAGTTCTCACTTTGCCTTGCCGTTCACAAGCAGAAAAAATAATTCCAAAAAATAAAACAATAAAGCAAATTTTTAAAAATTTCATTTAATATATGTTTAGTAGTTTAATAACAATCTGATATATAAATATTCACATTTATGGTATAAAAATTAATTTTATAAGATCATTTTTAAAACAAAAGTTAATTGTTTGGATCAAAGAATTAATGAAAGTCTTATACCTAATGCACTAAAGTTGCCATGACCTGCATATCCATCATATTTTAAAGTGAGGTCAAGTGGTTTATTCTTGCTGCTGAAGTTATATCCAATTTGCGGAGAATATGCAAAAGTAGTAACGCTACTGCCACTTTCACTATTCAGACCTACACCGATTTGAGCTCCGATATGAAAATTTCTTCCTGCATATAAATTTCCACCGACTTTTACGGGAATAACATTGTAAGCTTTATTTTTTAAATTACTCCCGGCAGATCTGCCGCCATAACTTATGAAACCAATATAAAAAGTACCACTCAAATTTTGCTGAAAAAAATGTTCCACTTCTGCGCTTCCTCCGATACCCAGTCCCCAACCTTTATTATCCGGCATTCCACTCAATGGATTGGATGTTGCGATTCCTAATTCCGGTCCTAAACTGAATCTCGTTATCCCCTCTCTTTGTGCCATTGCTATAAAAGATGTTGTGGTAGCAATTAAGGTTAGTATAATTATCTTTTTCATTCTTGTTTGATTTATTTTTGTAAAAATAGGTTGGTAAATTATTTATGCCAAAATTAATTATTTTTATAACCCATCAATTAAGAGAATATCTCTTCAATCAATTAAAATAATAAGGATATTTATTTTATATTCTCTAATAAAAAATAAACTCTCTTTTGCATTATTTTTATTTTAATAGTGGGAAGGTTTATTTTTGAAAATATTAATTAAAAGATATTATGGATAAAATAACAGAACATGCCCAGTGTTTAATCATAGGTTCAGGTCCCGCAGGATATACGGCAGCTATTTACGCAGCAAGAGCAAATTTAAAACCGGTAATGTACCAGGGAATTCAACCGGGCGGCCAACTTACTATTACTACTGAAGTAGAAAATTATCCGGGTTATCCTGATGGAATTCAGGGACCGGATATGATGGTAGATTTTGAAAAACAGGCAAAAAGAATGGGGGCTGATATTCGTTATGGACTGGCAACCAAAGTTGATTTTTCGTCATATCCTCTTAAAGTTTTAATAGATGAGGAAAGATGGATAAGCGCAGGGGCTGTCATTTTAGCCACGGGTGCCAGTGCCAAATGGCTGGGGTTGGAAAGTGAAAAAAGACTAAATGGTTATGGCGTTAGTGCATGTGCTGTATGTGATGGCTTTTTCTTTAAAGGAAAGGAAGTGTGCATAATCGGCGCCGGCGATACTGCGGCAGAAGAAGCATTATACCTTAGTAAAATTTGCAGTTTTGTGCACATGTTTGTAAGAAGAGATTCCATGCGTGCCAGCAAAATCATGCAAAAAAGGGTTTTGGAAACTAAAAACATAAAAGTATATTGGAATACCGAAGTAGAAGAAATTTTGGGTGAAGAAAAGACAGAAGCAGTGCGAATCGTTAATAATACAAATGGCAAAAAAGAGATAATAAAAGTAAGTGCATATTTTGTAGCAATTGGTCATCAGCCCAATTCAGAAATATTTAAAGGCTGGCTCGATATGGATGAAAGTGGTTACCTGAAAACTTTGCCGGGAAGTACCAAAACAAATATTGAAGGAGTATTTGCCGCCGGGGATTTGCAGGATAAAATTTATCGCCAGGCAGTAACAGCAGCAGGTTCTGGTTGCATGGCTGCTCTTGATGCAGAAAGATTTTTGAGCATGAAAGAACATGAGGACTCTTCAGATCATTTGGAAGCTACCAAAAAAGAAAGATAATAAGAGCTAATTTTTCATTTTATGATTTCAGTTCATTTACATAATCTAGTATTTCATGCATTTCATGGTATTCATGATGAAGAAAAAATTTTAGGTAATGAGTATGTGGTGAATGTTGCTGTAGAATTTCATGAATCCACAGAAGTGATCTTTCATATACATGAAACCATTAATTATGTTTCTATTTATAATATTATTAAGAAAAGGATGAGCGTTCCTACACCTCTTCTTGAAACTATTGCGATGAAAACGGGAGAAGATATCCACAATCAATTTCCTGTTCTGAAATCAATTTCTATTTCAATAAAAAAGATGAACACTCCGATAGAAGGTATCCAGGGATCGGCAGGTGTTAGCTGGCATAAGGAATTTTAGAGTAGTTATGTAATTCAATTTTCAATAAAATTGCTCTTTAATTATATTTTAGCAACTTCATTTTTATTTATTTTTTTACCGTTCATATAATTTATTTATGAATTATACCTGAGGAATTTTATCTATTCTCTAAATATATACCTTTGAAAATCCCGAAATGTTTTGATCAAAAAATTAAAATTATTTACCATGGCCAAAATCAGGTTTCTCTTTATTTTTTCTTTCGTATTTGTAACCACTTTTTCTTATGCGCAATCTGAAAAATCAGTTTATGATCATCATGATCTATTCAATCCTAATTTTTATCCTCCTTCCGTAAATGAATACCGTGCGGCAGATGGTGAGCCCGGACCTAATTACTGGACCAACAGAGCCAGTTATAAAATCAATGCTACATTAGATACTTTAAAAGACGCAATCACAGGAAGCGTTATCATTTATTATACCAACAACAGCCCGGAGTCGTTACCATTTTTATGGCTTTATCTCGATCAGAATCTTTTCAGGTTAGATTCACGGGGGCAGGCTAAAGCTCCTGCAACCCGCAGAAGCCGATATACAAATGTGGGTTCCGATTTTGAAGGAGGCTTCAACATTAAATCAGTAAAACTTTTATCAAATGAAAAAGGGAAAGCATCTTCATCAGATGTTAAAAATTTAATTTCTGATACCCGCATGCAGATAAGGCTTCCTAAGGAATTGAAACATGGACAAACGGTTGAAATTAAAATAGATTATTCTTATTCTATACCCAAAGATGGTAGCGATCGTACAGGGGTATTAGAAACTCAAAACGGGAAAATTTTTGCTATTGCACAATGGTATCCCCGGATGTGCGTGTTTGATGATATAGAAGGATGGAATACTTTGCCATACCTTGGCGCAGGTGAATTTTATCTGGATTATGGAAATTATGATTATTCCATTACAGCTCCAGCAAATATGATCGTGGTTGGTTCGGGTGATCTTCAAAATCCAAAAGAGGTTTTGACAGCTACAGAAATAAAAAGATTGGACGAAGCCAGAAAAAGTGATAAAACAGTTATGATCCGCACTGCCGATGAAGTAACACAAGCTTCTTCACGCCCTCAAAAAGGAGATATTACCTGGCGTTTCAAAATAATAAATGCGAGAGATGTTTCGTGGGCCGCTTCCAAAGCGTTTATATGGGATGCAGCAAAAATTAATTTTCCTTCGGGAAGAAAAGGACTGGCACAGAGTGTCTATCCTGTGGAAGCTGCAGGGAATGCGGCATGGGGAAGATCCACCGAATATATCAAAGGGGCGCTGGAAGGATATTCCAAAAGATGGTTTGAATACCCTTATAATAATGCAACAAACGTAGCGTGCAATATCAATGGCATGGAATATCCAAGTATTGTTTTTTGCAATGCAAAATCAAAAGGAGAAAGACTTTGGGCAGTTACAGATCATGAATTTGGCCACACATGGTTTCCTATGGTAGTGGGTAGTAATGAAAGAAAATATGGCTGGATGGATGAAGGTTTTAATACATTTATGAATGGAATTTCTACAAAGCATTTTAAGAATGGCGAATATTATCATCAACAAAATGACAAAAGCCGATTATACAGATATATGTTTCATAAAAACAGCGAAACTGTAATGAGCGAGCCCGATGCCTTACAAGAAGCTAATATTGGAATAGCATTATATTACAAGCCGGGATACGCACTTGACCTTTTAAGAGATGATATTCTTGGGCCCGAAAGATTTGATTATGCATTTAGGCAGTATATTAAAAGATGGGCATATAAACATCCTACTCCGTGGGATTTTTTCAGGACAATGGAAAATGTGGGAGGCGAAGACCTCGAATGGTTTTGGAAAGGAATGTTCATCTATAATTACAAACTCGATCAGGCAATTACCAATGTTCAATATGTAGATGACGATTCCACAAAAGGTGCATTGGTAACAATAGTAAATCTTGATAAAATGGTGATGCCCATCTATCTCCAAGATGTAACCGAAAGTGGGAAAACCGAAATGGTGAAAATTCCTGTAGAAGTTTGGCAGAATGGAAATACCTGGATTCAAAAGTTAGATACGAACGAAAAATTAAAATCCGTAACCATTGATCCGAATCATATTTTTCCTGATGTTGATACTGATAACAACATGTGGGTAAGTCCTTAAAAGTCTGAGAGTATCGAGGGGAAATTATTTGAGGATTCCATTTATTAATTTCACATCATCATGGTCAACAGTCTTCTGCTCATTTTAATCAGCATACATATTTTGTTCTTATTATTGCATTTTGCTGTTTTGATAAAAATCATTCCACGTAAAATCGTTTGGGGAGGCAGGTTGACTACTGACAAGGAAATGTTTTCCTTTGAGATTGTATCCTTATTGATAACAACCCTATTTACAATCATTCTTTTACTGAAAGAGAATTATTTGAGCAATCCTTTACCTCCTGAAATCATAAATATTTGTTTATGGATTATGACAGCTATCTATCTGTTTAATTCAATTGGGAATTTTGTATCCAAAAACAAATTAGAGAAATACATTTTCGGGCCTATTGCTATTGGCATGTTTGTTTTATTACTTATTGTTTTGTTAAGTAAGTAGCAAAGCATATTTTATTTCTGGTATTAAGATTTTATTTACAATCTTCAAAATTTATCAGGTAGTATTGATGTAAAAAAACAATTGAACCATTTATCAATAAATCAATACTTTTGCAACCTTTTATGAAGCCAGTCAGCAAAATAATTCCATTATTAACCGAGCCTAAGAATATAGTAATTACTTTTCACCAAAAGCCGGATGCTGACGCTATGGGATCAGGATTGGGTTTATATAATTTTCTGATTCAATTTGGCCATAAGGTAACAGTAATTTCTCCTACTAATTGGGCAGCTTTTTTGAGTTGGATGCCCGGGACGAAAAAAGTCTTGGATTTTGAAATGCAGAATGAAAAAGCATTAAAAGCATTGAAAGAAGCGCAATGGCTTTTTTGTCTTGATTTTAATGTGCTTAACCGTACAAGAAATATGGAACCGGTGATCAGTAAATTAAAGTGCGTTAAAATATTGATGGATCATCATCAAGAGCCACAAACTGAAGTTTTCGATTATGGTATAAGCGATCCGGATAAAAGTTCTACAGCAGAAATGGTTTTTGATTTTATTATAAAAAGCGGTTTTTCTGAAAAAATAAATAAAGAGGTTGCCGAATGTTTGTATGCCGGCGTAATGACCGATACCGGTTCTTTCCGATTTAATTCAACTTCGGCAGGTGTACACAGGATGGTGGCCAGGTTAAAAGAGACAGGATTTGATCACAGCCACGTGCATGAAAATTTATTTGATAATTTCCTGGAAGGAAGATTTCGGTTTTTCGGAAATACCCTTTTGAACAGAATGGAAATTTTTTATGAATACAACACCGCGCTAATCGCCATTCCACAGAAAGACCTTATAAAATACAATGTAAAAACCGGTGATACAGAAGGCTTGGTCAATTTTCCTTTGAGTATAAAAGGCATCAAACTGGCGGCGGTCATTATTGACCGGGGTGATGAAAGAAAAAGTTCTTTCAGAAGCAAGGGTGGATTTGATGTAAATACTTTCGCCAGGAAATATTTTAATGGTGGCGGACATTTCAATGCGGCCGGTGGAAAAAATACGGAACCATTAGAAGAAGTAATAAAAAAATTTAAACAAGCCATAAAAGAAAATAGAGAATCTTTAAACAATTAACAATTATAAAAATCAAAACATGAACAAATCACTTTGCCTTATAGCCATGATATTATTATTCCTGGCCTCGGGTTGTATCGAACAAAGATTTAAAAAAGACAAAGACGGAACCGAATATAAAATTATTCGTAACTCTAACGGCCAGTTGGCCAAGGCAGGAGATTATATGGAATTAAATACCGTTGCTAAATACAACGACAGTGTACTTTTTAACAGCGTTGCTGAAAGCGCTCCGCGTTTTATTCCTTATGACACCGCACAAATGCCTCCCTATTTTAAAGAAGTGCATGAAGGAGATAGCCTCGTGATAAGGCAATCAACAGATTCAATTTTAAAACATGGCCCCGGTGCTCCATGGATGCAGAGAGGACAATTCATCACTCAGTCTTTTAAAATAGTAAAATTATTTCCTGATAAAGCTGCAGCCGATAGCGCTGATAAACCTTTTTTAGCCGCTGCCAAAATAATAGCGGCTAAAAAAGTAGTTGATACAATCGAGAAACATATTGCCACCGATACGGCCTTAGTAAACAAGGACGAAAAAGAGATACAAGATTATATGGCTAAAAATAATCTTAAAGGGACCAAAACTCCATGGGGAACTTACGTAATTATAGATTCTGCAGGTACAGGCCCTTATCTTACTGCAAACGATGTAGCAGTTGTTAATTATACAGGGCGAACCTTTGATGATAGCACTTTTGATTCAAACACAGATAAAAAATATAATCATGAACAACCTCTATATATTGATATGAGTGAGTATCGGGTTATTCCAGGATGGATAGATGGCTTAAAATTGATGAAGAAAGGAAGTGTTGGAAAATTTATTATTCCTTCTTACCTGGCTTATGGTAAAAACGGTGCTCCTCCAAAAATAGCGCCTAACTCAAATCTCGTTTTTGACATTAAAGTTACCGATGTGGTAAACCAGGAACAATACCAGGAAGAAATGCAAAAACAACAGATGCAAATGCAGATGCAGCGTGAAATGATGCAGCAGGAAATGCAGAAACATGAGCAGGATATGCAAGAGAAAATAAAATCTCAAAAGAAAAAATAATTTAATAGAAAGATAATTTAATAAATGCCGTGCTTAAAAAAGCACGGCATTTATTTTTTGGGACACGAATAAGGAATTTGATTCAACATTTTATAAATTACTTTGTGCTTTGCTTTTTTTAAAAATAAAAAAAATATCAAAATACATTATTATAAAATCCGGGTTTTGCGGAACTGACAAATCTTTTTACCGATTTTTTAATTTATTCCTTACTTTTCCAAATCATTTAAACAAAACCATTTAATAAAACCAATCACTATTATGAGCTTGTTCGCTAGAAAACCGTTAAATACTTTACTGGCCGAAGCTTCAGATACCGGAAGCCAGACATTAAAACGCTCGCTGGGACCAATGTCATTAGTAGCCTTAGGGATCGGAGCCGTTATTGGCGCCGGCTTATTTTCCATAACCGGGATGGCAGCGGCTAATTATGCAGGGCCAGGAATTATGATTTCTTTCATAATAGCCGCAGTTGGATGCGCATTTGCAGGATTATGCTATGCTGAATTTGCTTCCATGATTCCTGTTGCTGGTAGTGCTTATACTTATTCTTACGCAACTATGGGAGAATTTATTGCCTGGATCATTGGTTGGGATCTTGTATTGGAATATGCAGTCGGTGCGGCTACTGTTGCCTCAAGTTGGGCGGGTTATTTCGGAGAATTATTCAAATCATTTGGCGTTGCTTTGCCACCGGAATTAATGATGACTCCTTTTGATTCGGTGCAAGTTGTAGGTGGTGGAATGGTTCATGGCCTTTTAAATTTACCGGCAGTATTTATTGTAGTAGTAATGTCTTTAGTACTCATCAGAGGCACAAGCGAATCTGCGTGGGTAAATGGCATTATTGTGATACTAAAAGTCTCTATCGTTATCATTTTTGTAATAGTCGGATTCAAATATATTCGTCCTGAAAATTTAAAACCATTGATTCCCAAAAACACCGGATCATTCGGGCATTTTGGTTGGTCGGGTATTATACGCGCAGCAGCAGTTGTATTCTTTGCTTACATAGGATTTGATGCGGTATCCACGGCGGCCCAGGAAACAAAGAATCCCAAGAAAGCAATGCCAATTGGCATATTGGGATCTCTTGCCATCTGTACCGTTCTCTATATATTCTTTGCTTACGTAATGACCGGGGTAGCCAATTATAAAATGTTTAATGTTGGCGGAAGCGCTGACCTGGCACCGGTTGCCATCGCGATCAAACAGATGGGGCCTGTAGGAATAAATGGTATTGTAACTCCAGCCTATCCCTGGTTAAACACGATGATCATCATCGCAATTTTGTTGGGATACTCTTCAGTAATTCTTGTAATGCTTTTAGGTCAAAGTCGTGTTTTCTATTCAATGAGTACCGATGGTTTATTGCCAAAAGTATTTTCACAGATCCATAGCAAACATCGTACACCCTACAAATCCAATTTGTTGTTCATGGTTTTTGTGAGCGCTTTCGCTGCATTTGTTCCCGGGCGAATTGTTGGTGAGATGACGAGTATTGGTACTTTGTTTGCATTTATACTCGTCTGTATAGGTGTATTGGTAATGCGCTCAAAAATGAAAGATGCTCCACGAGCTTTCAGAGTGCCATGGGTTCCATTGATTCCAATCCTTGGAGTATTGGTTTGCCTTGGAATGATGGTTTTTCTACCTTTTGACACTTGGATTCGCTTAATTGTTTGGATGCTTATTGGCCTTGATATCTATCTAACTTATGGCATGAAGAAAAGCCATTTGAATGCAGGAACTTTTGATGCAAAATCCTATAAAATAGTAGGATGGTATGGAGTGTGTTTATCAATATTACTCGTCATCGTGGCATTCTGCCACCATTACACTGCTGATATTCCGGACTTTGCATTATTTTATTTCTCTCTCATATTTGCGGCAATTCATGTAATTATTTTTGGATTAAAATTGACTAACAAACACGAGGAATTAACTTAAATAAAAATTTATAAATTGTAAGGGGATTGCTTGTAGCCACTCTAATAAAATTCAAAATCCGTTTCAGAAAATGAAGCGGATTTTTTGTTACTGATAAAAAATTCCTTTCTCCTGGAAAACCACTATTTTCCAAAGAGTACCAAAAACAATAATAGAATTATATAAATTGATCTTGCACAAAACCTTCAAAAAAAAGTTGAATTTTTTAAAAAAAATGTAACGGATAACAAATTAATTAAGAAGGGAAACAATAAATCAGTTATCTATCGGATTAAGCTTCCATTTTGGTGATTTATCCAATTCCTTCCACCTTCACTTCTCTGATTATTTTAGAAACTAATCCCTGTAAAACCTTTCCTGGCCCACATTCAGTAAATTGGGTAGCACCATCGGCAATCATTTGTTTCACTGTTTGAGTCCATCTAACAGGGCCTGTTAACTGGGCAATAAGATTGGATTTTATTTCTGCAGGATCGGTGACAGCTTTGGCAACTACATTTTGATAAACAGGACAAAAAGGAGTATTGAATTTTGTTGATTCAATCGCCTCGGATAATTCTTCCTGTGCCGGTTTCATTAATGGTGAGTGAAAGGCTCCCCCAACAGGAAGTACCAGCGCGCGTTTGGCACCAGCCTCTTTCAATAAAACACAGGCTTCTTCAATTCCCTTGATAGAACCGGAAATAACAATTTGTCCCAGGCAATTATAATTGGCAGGAACCACAATTTCATTTGTTATTGATGCGCAAATTTCTTCTACTTTTTTATCGTCAAGCGCAAGAATAGCGGCCATAGTAGAAGGGGTGACCTCACAGGCTTTTTGCATCGCTTTTGCTCTTATCGAAACCAATTTTAAAGCATCTTCAAAACTCAAACATTCGTTTGCTACCAGTGCCGAGAATTCTCCGAGAGAATGTCCGGCAACCATATCCGGCTTTGTTTGTACCATAGTTTTAAAAGCAATAACGGAATGTAAAAAAACCGCCGGCTGAGTCACATTCGTTTGTTTTAATTCTTCAGCAGTACCGAAAAACATAACATCTGAAATAGGAAAACCGAGAATATCGTTTGCCTCGTCAAAAAGTAATTTCGCCTGTTCATCTTCGTCATATAAATTCTTTCCCATTCCAATAAATTGTGAACCTTGTCCGGGAAAAACAAATGCGTGTACCATAATATATTATATTTTATCTTCTCTTTACAAGATCTGCCTGAATCAAATTGATGAATTCATTGCGTGTAGTTTGTTTTTCAAATTCTCCATAAAATGCTGATGTGGTAGTAACAGAGTTTTGTTTCTGTACACCCCTCATCATCATGCATAAATGCTCCGCTTCTATAACTACAGCCACACCTAAAGGATTTAGTGATTCCTGGATGGCATTTAAAATTTCTGTCGTTAATCTTTCCTGCACTTGTAATCTTCTTGCGAAAACATCCACTACCCGTGCTATTTTGCTCAATCCTGTTATCCAGCCATTAGGAATGTATGCGATATGCGCTTTGCCAAAAAAAGGCAACATGTGATGCTCACACATGCTATACAATTCAATATTTTTTACAATCACCATTTCACTTATATCTTCATGAAATTTAGCAGAATTTAAAATAGCTTTAGCATCTATACCGTAACCTTGGGTACAATATTGCATTGCCTTTGCTATACGTTCAGGCGTTTTTAATAAGCCCTCCCTATCCGGATTCTCTCCAATCAATCTTAATGTATCACGATAGTTTTTCATTAAACCCTGTGTTATCTCTTCATCATAATGTTCTATTCTTTTGTAAGCCATAAGATATTTTTAGTCATTAAATAAATTTTAAGAAGCAGGATATTCCGCAAAATTCCTGGGTGTCTCATAAAGACGAATTTGCAAATCTAATTTATCATCAATTTTACTTCGCAAAATATCATAAATAATGATTGCTATATTTTCAACAGTTGGATTTAGATTAGAAAATTCAGGCACATCCAGGTTGAGGTTTTTATGATCTAATTTTTCTAAAACATTCTCTTTTATAAGATCGCTTAAAAATTTAAGATCAATTACAAAACCAGTATCAGAACCTGGCTCGCCTGTGATTTTTACATCCATTTCATAATTGTGTCCGTGGTAATTCGGGTTATTACATTTCCCAAAAACAGCTATATTTTTTTCTTCATCCCATGCCGGATTATGCAAACGATGAGCAGCATTAAAATGTTCTTTTCTATAAACCGATACTCTTTTGTTCATCTTCTAAATTTAAATAAATCGTCGAAATTAATTGCCAAAATATTCTACATAAATACGCGGTGTTTCATAAAGTTTCACACAATGAAGTTGGACACCTTCCGGCAAGCGGGAAAATAATTGTTGCCAGATTGCTATTGCGAGATTTTCTGTAGAACACATTTTTCCTTTCATGAATTCCACATCAAGATTCAGATTTTTGTGATCTAATTCTTCCAGAACGAATTCCTTTATTAGTGAACTCAAGGTTTTGACATTAACAACAAAACCTGTATCACTTTCCACTTTTCCTTTTATAGAAACATGTAATTCATAATTATGTCCATGCCAATTCTCATTAGCGCATTTGCCAAAAACTTCTTCATTCATCTCCCTTGGCCATGCGGGGTTATACAATTTATGAGCTGCATTAAAATGTTCGATACGGGTTAGAAACACCATTGAGAGAAAAATTTTACGCAAAGGTAAACTCATCAACTCATAATACGATTGTAAATACGAAATTTGCCGGATGAATTTATTAATCGTTGCTGCAACCCGATTTGAGATAGAGCCATTTTTAAAAGAAAAAACCAATATTGAAATTTTGATAACAAGGGTTGGAATTCCCGCAACTATTTTTCATCTTACAAATAAATTAGTGGAGAAAAAATTTGATCTTGCCATTCAGGCAGGGATTGCAGGAACATTTAATAATCATTTTAATATAGCTGATACGGTATTAGTGAAGGAAGATGCTTTTGCTGATTTGGGCATTAAAGAAAAAGGGAAATTCAAAACTCTTTTTGAAACGGGTTTTCAGGATAAAAATGATTTTCCTTACACCGATGGCCGGCTCATCAATAATCATCCGTATTTCGAAAAAAATACATTGCCTGCTGCAAAAGGAATTACTGTAAATACTGTTTCCGATAATCATTTACAAAATCAATTCAACAAAGAAAAATTTGCTGCTGAAATTGAAAGTATGGAAGGTGCCGCTTTTCATTATGTTTGTCTTCAACAAAAAATAAATTTTTTGCAATTACGCAGTATTTCAAATACAGTAGGAGAAAGAGATAAAGCAAAATGGAAAATAAAAAGCGCGATTGAAAATCTGAGCCATGAATTATTAAAAATCATTAAAGAATATAAATAAGAATATGAATTTTACACTTGGCTTTTCACCATGCCCGAATGATACTTTTATCTTTGATGCATTGGTCAACAAAAAGATAAATACCGGTGATTTTCATTTTAATGTAAGGTTGGAAGATGTGGAAACATTGAATAATCTTGCGAAAAATGAAGTATTGGATTTTACCAAAATTAGTTATGGCGTATTACCAATCATTGTAAAAAAATATATTGTACTCAACAGCGGAGGTGCCCTCGGAAAAGGAGTTGGGCCATTACTCATTTCTAAAAAGCCGGTTGACTTCAAAGATGTTGAAAAATATACAATTGCCATTCCTGGCGAAAATACGACTGCACATCTTTTATTTACTCTCGCATTTCCCAATGCAAAAAACAAAGTTTTTAAAAGATATGATGAAATAGAAAATTCGGTACTTCATTCAGAAAATGTTCTTGGAGTTATTATTCATGAAAACCGGTTCACTTACATGGATAAAGGATTGTATAAAATAATAGACCTTGGAAATTTCTGGGAAGAAAAAACATCATTTTCGATTCCGCTGGGTGGCATTGTTGCTAAAAGAAATATTGATGAAAAAACTTTGATGGAGGTAGATGCTTTAATTAAAGAAAGTATGGAATATGCATTTGAGCATTATCCTTTAATAAGTGATTACGTAAAAGAACATTCGCAGGAAATGGAAGTGGGCGTAATGAAAAAACATATTGATCTGTATGTAAATAATTATTCCATCAATTTAGGCAATGATGGAAGGAAGGCTGTTCAAAAGTTTATGGAGATCTATCGAAATACCCGTGAGAAAGCGGATCAGTCTGTAATTACAGATGAAGAGCTTTTTGTGGAAGAAGAATAATGTAGATGCAAATATTCTAAAAATATTTTTCAAAATATTTTTTAGAATATCATTATTATAGATTTTCTCCTTAAAATTTTTCGCCATCAGATGTCTGAATAGAATTCAAAAAAAACATCCACTATTCAAATGTCCATAATTGAAAGTTTTCTATAAAGACCCTATAATTATCTTAAGAAACTTTTCCGGCATAAAATCAATTCTATTTCTACCGCACATCCTCCAACAAAGGAAGAATGCAAATATTTTCGTTCTTTTCATAAAATATTACGGAAAGACAGACTGTAAGGTTTCCATCACTAAGGTGAAAAAATTACCGTCATATAAAAATGCTCATCCATTTTTAAAAATGAATGAGCAAAAATAATTTCATGTGATTATCCGCTTTAATTTTGCTGGTTCAGCAAATTGTTTTTAACGGCAAACATGATAAGCCCCGCTGTACTCTTAGTTCCGGTTTTCACTTTTAGTTTATCACGAATAGCCTCAATAGTACGAGGACTGAGGTCAACAGCTTCCGCTATTTCACGTGTACTCTTTTCTTCACACATCAGTCTTAAAATAGTTATTTCTTTTTCATTGAGGGTAGCTTCCTCCTGGTTTATTTTAAAAGGAGAGGTTACATTTTTCTGCCGAAGGTTATTTAAAAGTGCTTTATTAGTTAAAGAATTAAAGTAAAATTCCTGTTGATGACAGGTTTTAATAGCTTCATAAATCACTTCAGCATCTGATGTTTTTACGAGGTAACTATTTGCGCCTAACTCCATCAGCCTGGTAATTACGCTTTGATCATCAAGTAAAGTAAGCATGATAACCTTTATTTGAGGATATAGTTTTTTTACTTCCGGCAAAGCCGTAATACCATCCATGATGGGCATTTGTATATCAAGTAGAATTACATCGGGTTGAATGCCTTTCAGCATATTAAGAAGGTGTAAGCCATTATCTGCTTCCGCTATCACTTTAATATCTTTTTTGGAAGAAAGCGCAGTTTTTACGCCCGCCCTGTACAGCACATGATCATCAACAATCATCACTTTTATCGCATCTCCTTCATCTTGTTTCATAAGATATAAATAATTTTTAATTTTTAATTTTTATTAACATCAACAAAAATCTACATTAATACCGGCAAATCAAACAGAATATTTACCAAATTTTAGGAATCGTAATATTACGCATTATTTAAGTAAAAAGACTGGCAATATTTTAAATTCACCTGATTGTCTCCCAACTTTCAAATAAAACTTCAGAAAATAAAAAGAAATTAGGATACTTCCCAAAATTCTGACAGCAATACCCGTAACGTTCTCAAAATTGAAGGATATTGATTCGCGGTGAATAAATAAACCTTGCGCAAAAGCCTGAATAATGAAAGGTATATCTATAATCAGGAAGAAAGTGCAAGCAGTTATAAAAAATATTTTGCTATCCATATTATTATTATCAGGCTTCAAAAAAAAGATGTCTATTCGCTTTCTGGCATCACCAGCTATTTTTTCTTTTGACTTTTAGGAGCGAAAATGGCAAACATTCTTTTGCCTTCAAGTTTGGGCATACTTTCCAAAGTACCTACATCCACAAGCCTTTCAGCAAATTTCAATAATAATAATTCACCTCTTTCCTTAAACATGATAGCCCTGCCTTTGAACTGCACATAAGCTTTTACTTTATTGCCATCTTTTAAAAAGTTTTCGGCATGCTTTGATTTGAAATTAAAATCATGATCATCCGTATTAGGCGTAAAACGTATTTCCTTCACCTCCGAAACTTTACTCTTTGCCTTCATATCTTTTTCACGCTTCTTCTTTTCGTAAAGAAATTTATTATAATCTATCACTTTGCAAACCGGCGGGTCTGCCTGCGGGGAAATCTCAACAAG
The DNA here is from genome assembly GCA_035532615.1 of Hanamia sp. Classification (GTDB taxonomy): domain Bacteria; phylum Bacteroidota; class Bacteroidia; order Chitinophagales; family Chitinophagaceae; genus Ginsengibacter. The sequence goes on along the minus strand of DATKQQ010000157.1, from coordinate 13,100 downwards.
GTCGAGGCCTTGTTCATTTGCAATTCTTTGTGCTTCTGCAATAGGATAAACTCCTACTTCAATGTTCTCGCCAACCAATCGTACATTGGGTACTTTTATCATGTGGTTGGTACGGTGTTCCTGCTGTTGTTCTTTTTTAAAACGGGGATTAAATGCGCCTCTGGGCGGCCTGGGTGGAAATGCCATTAATTGATTTTAGGTTATTAATTGTTTTTATTTGATGATGAAAAATTTGCGAATTCTAATTTATTTTTTATTTCATTCTTTTCACTTCTTCTTTTATGCTTTCAATCACTTCACCTAAAGATTTTGATCCCTCATCTCCTTTTCCCTGACGCCTCACAGAAACCATTTCATCATTCACTTCTTTCTCTCCAATAATAAGCATTAACGGAATTTTTGCCAATTCGGTATCTCTTATTTTCTTCCCAATCTTCTCGCTTCTGGCATCAATTTCAGCACGAATATCATTATTTTTTAATTGAGTTAAAACATTTTCTGCATAAGATATAAATTTATCACTTATTGGCAAAACTTTTACCTGAACCGGCACCAGCCACATGGGAAATTTTCCGGCGCAATGTTCTGTAAGAACGGCCACAAATCTTTCCAAACTTCCAAAAGGTGCACGGTGTATCATTACAGGCCTATGTTTGGCATTATCTTCTCCAATGTAAGTAAGATCAAATCTTTCAGGCAAATTGTAATCCACCTGTATAGTTCCTAACTGCCATTTTCTTCCGATTGCATCTCGAACCATAAAATCCAATTTCGGGCCATAAAACGCTGCTTCTCCATATTCAATTATCACATTCTTCAACCCTTTCTCCTCTACAGCTTCCTTAATTCCTTTCTCGGCAAGTTCCCAATTTTTATCGCTTCCAATATATTTTGACCTATCTTCTTTATCTCTCAAAGAAATTTGTGCCGTATAATTTTCAAATCCAAGAGAGGAAAATACATATAAAACCAAATCTATCACTTTTTTAAATTCCTCTTTTACCTGCTCAGGCATACAAAATAAATGCGCATCATCCTGGGTAAATCCGCGAACTCTTGTAAGTCCATGCAATTCGCCTGATTGCTCATAGCGATACACAGTTCCAAACTCGGCAAGCCTTAGCGGAAGATCTTTGTAGCTCCTTGGTGAAGATTTATAAATTTCGCAATGATGGGGGCAATTCATTGGTTTTAGAAAAAACTCCTCTCCTTCTACCGGAGTTTTTATAGGCTGAAAACTATCGGCGCCATACTTTTCATAATGCCCGCTGGTAACATATAAACTTTTCGAACCAATGTGGGGAGTAATTACCGGAAGATACCCGGATTCTAATTGTGCCTTTTGCATGAAATCCTGTAGTCTTTGGCGAAGCATAGCCCCTTTGGGCAACCATAAGGGCAATCCCGCTCCTACTTTTTCAGAGAAAGTAAATAACTCTAATTCCTTACCTATTTTTCTATGATCACGTTTTTTTGCTTCTTCCAGGAAAACAAGATATTCATCTAATTCTTTTTGGCTGGGGAAAGAAACTCCATAGATTCGAGTAAGCATTTTATTTTTTTCATCACCTTTGTAATAAGCGCCGGCAATTGAAGTGAGCTTTATTCCTTTTATGAATCCTGTTGAAGGAATATGCGGACCGCGGCACAGATCAGTAAATTGTCCCTGTGTATAAAATGTAATACTACCATCCTGCAATCCGGAAAGTAAATCCAATTTGTATTCATCTCCTTTGTCTTCAAAATATTTTATAGCATCTGCTTTTGAAATTTCTTTCCTGATGTATGGATTATTTTCTTTGGAAAGTTCTTTCATTTTCTTTTCCAAATTTTCCAGGTCGCTTTCAGTAATTACATTTTCGCCAAGGTCCATATCATAATAAAATCCCTTTTCTATCGGTGGTCCTACCCAAAATTTTATCCCTGGAAAAGTATCTTCTACTGCTTCTGCCATCAAGTGCGCGGAGGAATGCCAGAAAGTTGATTTCCCTTTTTCATCATCCCATGAAAGAAATTTTACGGAAACATCATTATTTATAGGGCGCGAAAGATCCCACACTTCACCATTTACTTCAACTGCCAAAATTTTTCGCGCGAGCCCTTCACTTATTGATTTTGCAATATCTAATGCAGAAGTCCCTTCTTCATATTGTCTTATAGCTCCGTCAGGAAAAGTTATATTCATCATTCTATTAATTCAAACAGATTTTATTTTATTGTTTTGAGGGGCAAATTTAACGAAGTATTAGACAAAGAAGCCATTCCTTTGGCAGTAACTAATTTTAATAACAATTAATTTTGAGTGAAACAAAGATATGACGTGATGAAACAAATTTTTACTTTTTTATTTTCGTTGTTTGTGTGTTTTGGATTGAATGCCCAACGCCCCGCTTCACAAAGATATCTATCTCAGAAATATTCTTCTCACCATACAAAAGAAATCAATTTTAATGGCCAATGGAAAGGAGGATTTGATGAGTACTCAAATATTCCCGGTTTTGAAGGCGAAGACACCAAATATGTTTTAGAATTAACTACCGATGGATCTTCTGTCTCCGGATATTCATATACTTACTTTGATGTAGCAGGGAATAAATATTATACCATTTGCCGACTTACAGGAAACCTTAACCGCGAAACCAACGATATAATTGTAACCGAAATTGAAAGAGTAAAATTTAATACACCTCCTGATTTCGGAAACTGCTTTCAAATACATAGGCTACATTATGTAAAAGATACCGGTAATATAGAAATTTTGAAAGGCACATGGATACCTGTTCCTAATCAGGGGCCGGGTTGTGGGAGTGGTGGCAGTACAACACTTTCAAGGAGAATTGTAAGTGATCTGCCTATTGGATATATGCCCCACAAAGAAAATACTATAGCTCACACACGGGAAAAACAACCTGAACATCAAAAACCAGTTACCATAACACCCAAAAAGCCAAGGCACGCAATTGCAAAAGCGGAAGCGCCGAGAAAGCCAAGGCATGAAATTGTAAAAAAGGCCCCTGAAAAAACAAAAATTGCAGGAATAGAAAAAGCCACCCCAATACAAAATATTACTCCCGCAACTGAGAATACACAATCTGAAATTTCAAATGAAAATGGAATAACTCATACTATAAAGGGTTTTGAAAATCGTAAAAAAGAGATTGTGCGAACAATTCTAATTTCACAACCAACATTTCACCTGGATTTTTATGATAATGGTGCTATAGACGGCGATTCCATCACGGTTTTTTATAATGGAAAAGTAATATTAGCTCATCAAAGATTATCGGATAAACCTATTTCCCTGGATCTGACTCTTGATAAAAATGTAAAAGAAAATATAGTAACCATGTATGCAGATAACCTGGGAACAATACCACCAAATACAGCATTGATGATTGTTACTGACGGCAGTAAAAGATATGAAGTTGGAATGGAATCTGATTATGGGAAAAGTGGAAGCGTAATTTTTGAACCTGAGAAGAAGTGAATAAAGTAAGCACTTCAAGAAACGAAGAAATACATCAGCCTATAGATGTTGTTGAAGGAATACTAAAAGAACAACACAAAAACATTTTAAAATAAAAATATTAGAGAAGTGAGATTAGACGGATATAAAACATTCCCTGATGGCTACAAAGCCATGAGAGGTTTAGAAAAAGTAGTGGATGAAAGCAGCATAGAACCTAAATTATTGGAACTGATTAAAATGCGATCATCACAAATAAATGGATGCGCCCATTGTTTAGACATGCACTCAAAAGATGCCATCGCGATGGGAGAAAATGAACAAAGGCTTCATCTGTTGGCCGCCTGGCGGGAAGCGCCATTTTATTCACCCAGGGAGCGGGCTGCCCTGGCCTGGTGCGAATCACTCACTTTGGTTTCACAAACCGGCGCACCTGAAGATGTTTATGATGAATTGAAAAATTTATTTTCCCCAAAAGAAATTATGGAACTGACTTTCGCCATCGTGGCTATTAATGGCTGGAACAGGCTTGCCATTGGTTTGAGATCAGAAGTAGGCGGATATGTTTCACATCGGAAGCCTCAATAATAAAGAACATTATCTGGCATTTCATACAGTTATATTTTAATTCTATTCTTCATTTAGAAAGGATACCTGAAAAAGTTCGCATCGTACATCTTTTTTTTGACTTTATACCCCCATAAAGCTTGCTTTTGTTTACCATTTTACCTGCTGGATAAGCCCATGGCAGATTTGGCTCTCCCTTTTTCTTTTTCCATTCTTTAAAAGATTCCAAACAAGAAAGATGCATAGAGTATAAAACTTAGGTTAAATTTGAACAATTAAATTAATACAATTTTCATTTTATCGAAATTATTCCTGCAAAAAATAAAGAAGGTAATCCTAAATTCGATAGAACCTCACTTTTATAATTATGCTACTTATATTTTTAAAAACCTTTACAACACGGTGTGAATATGTTTTTGAATTATTATTTAAGCATGAATTTGGAATTGAATATTTGGTAACAACCGATATTGCAGAATTTAAGATTCAAACAGGAGAAAAAATAAATTATTCCAATTCAAAAATCGCCAATGAATTATGCATAATTCCGTCTTCACTTTTATTTGAAGATGATATAAAAAAACAGAAAATAAAAGTTGACTATAAAAATCAGGCAATAGTTTTATTTCCCAATGATAAATGTGATTTAGGATTTGATATTTTTTCAGCCGTGTTTTATATGGTTAGCCGGTATGAAGAATATTTGTCTTTTTCACCCGATAAATTTGGAAGGTTTAAAGCTGAGGATTCCCTGGCTTTTCAAAATAACTTTTTACAAAAACCGGTTGTAAATACCTGGATAAATATCTTTAAAAATTTTCTACTTAAAAAAATCCCTTCACTAAAAATAAAATCATCTGAATTTAATGCCATCTTTACCTACGACATAGATGTGGCTTATAAATACAGGGGAAGAAGCATTGGAAGAACAATCGGTTCTGCTTTAAAAGATATTGTATCATTTAAAATAAAGGAGATCATTAGTAGAAAAAAAACGCTTTTAAAAATTCAAAAGGATCCCTGGGATGTTTATGATTATCTTGAAGAAACAATCTTACAAAACCGATTAAATTCTATTTTCTTTTTTTTGTTGGCTGATAAAACCGAGCACGATAGAAATCTAAGTTATAATGGATCTTTGATGAAATTGCTCATCTCCAAAATCGGCGTTTACAGCGAAATTGGGATTCATCCATCTTTTACTTCTTCTTCCTCTCCTGAAAAAATATTAATTGAAAAAGAAAGGCTGGAAAATTTATCAGGTAAAAAAATAATTAAAAGCAGGCAACATTATTTAAAATTTAACCTTCCGGAAACTTATAATTCACTTATAGCATCGGGTATTACAGAAGATCATTCTATGGGCTTTCCTGAAATGCCTGGATTCAGAGCAGGCACCTGCAAGCCATTTTATTTTTATGATTTGAAAAACGAAAAAATTACCACCTTAAAAATATTTCCCATAACCTGTATGGATGCTACATTTGTTTATTACACAAAAAAATCACCTGAAAAATCTCTGATGGAAATATTAAACCTTTTAAAAGAAATAAAAAAAGTGGATGGTACATTCATTTCCATTTTCCATAATGATCATCTCGGCAAAAATGATGATGATAAAAAATGGGGAAAGGTTCATGATAAAATAATCATGCAGGTAAAAGCATATTTAAAAAAATAATAACCGGGAACCATGCGAATCATATTCACCGTAACCAATGATTTGAATTATGATCAACGGATGATACGCATCTGCAACAGCCTCGTGGAAAATGGTCATATTGTAAAAATAATCGGAAGAAAATTCGTCGATTCTACTGCTTTAGAAGAAAAAAAATATATTCAAAAAAGATTGATGGTTTTTTTTAGAAAAGGTTTCGGTTTTTATTTGGAATACAACTTTCGGCTTTTCTTTTATCTTCTGTTTCAAAAAAATGATATTTTTTGTTGCATTGATTTGGATACTATGCTTCCCGTTTTTTTGGCTTCCGTATTGAAAAGAAAAATAAGGGTTTATGATGCGCATGAATATTTTACTCAGCAAAAAGAAATTATTACCAGGCCTAAAATTTATAAAATCTGGCATTTTATTGAACGCACGTTTGTTCCAAAATTCAAAAAGGGATATACAGTTAGCAATGGAATTGCAAAAGCATTGTCAATAAAATACGGAGTTAAATATGAAATTATCAGAAATGTGCCTTATCTGAAACCCCTGCCTGATAAACATTTAAAGGAAAATATCATTTTATACCAGGGAAGCGTAAATGAAGGAAGAGGGTTTGAATATTTGATTCCGGCAATGAAAAATATAAATTCAACTTTGCTAATTTATGGAGATGGGAATTTCCTGGAAAAAGCAAAAATATTGGTACAGGAAAATCAATTGCAGGATAAAATTTTTTTTAAAGGAAAATTTTTACCTGAAGAATTGAATCAGATAACTCGCCAGGCTTATATAGGAATTAACCTTGTTGAACCTTTGGGTGAAAATCAATTTTTATCTTTGGCAAATAAATTTTTTGATTATATACAAAATGAAATACCACAAGTAACAATGGATTTCCCGGAATATAAAAAGATCAATGATGAATATGAAGTTGCTTTATTAATTAATAATGTATCAGCTTCCGAAATTGAAAAATCTTTACATATTTTATTGGCAGATGAAGCAATTTATTCCCGGTTACAACAAAATTGTCTGAAGGCGCGTGAAGTATATAATTGGCAAAACGAGGAAAAAAAATTAATCTCTTTTTATAAACAATTCAACAATAAAAAAAATTAGCTAATCAACCATTCCCATCTTCATATCGTTTGCCTCGATGTTCCTTACCCGCCTGATTATGGAGGTGTATTTGATCTTTTTTATAAAATAAAAACGCTTCATGAATTGGGCATAAAAATTTATCTGCATTGTTTTGAATATGGCCGCGGAAAGCAACCGGAACTCAATAAATATTGCGAAAAAGTTTATTACTATAAAAGGGAAACTTTAACCGCCGGAATACCTTTACGTTTACCCTATATTGTTAGTTCCCGGATAAATCCACAATTAATAAAAAATATTTTAAAAGATAATTATCCGGTTTTGCTGGAAGGGATTCATTGTACTTATTATCTATATCATGGCGAACTCAGCAACAGGAAAGTATTGGTACGGTTACACAATGTGGAATATGAATATTACGGTCAGTTAGCAAAATCTACTAACAATTTTTACAAAAAAGTATATTTCACTTTAGAAAGCAGGTTATTAATAAAATATGAAAAAATTATTTCAGTCAAAGCAAAATTCATTGCTGTAAATGAAAAAGATAAACTTACCTACCAAAAAGTTTTTTCTGCTGCGGATATAGAATTCCTTCCTGTTTTCGTGCCTTTTAATAAGGTAAATTCCAAAATAGGCAACGGAAAATTTTGTTTGTATCACGGAAATTTATCGGTAGCTGAAAATGAAAAAGCGGTATTTTGGCTTCTAGAAAAAATATTTCATGGCCTTGATATTACTTTTATTATTGCAGGTAAAAACCCTTCTTCTTCGATCAGGAAAGAAATATCAAAATATAAAAAAGTACAATTAATTGAAAACCCTTCTCAAATTGAAATGGAAGAGTTAATTATAAATGCACAGATACATTTATTGCCCTCTTTTAATACAACCGGAATTAAAATAAAATTATTAAACGCACTTTTTAATGGAAGATTTATCATTACTAATGCCACTTCATTGAATGGCACGGGACTTGAAACGCTTTGCTGCATTGCTGAATCGCCTTCAGAATATATTCAAAAAATCAAAGAATTATTTGAAGTTCCTTTTAATGAAAATGAGATCAAAAAAAGAGAAATAATTCTAAAAGATCTGTATAACAATGAAAAAAATGCACGCCAGCTTATTAAATGGCTATAGATGCATTATCCAAAACCTTTCCTCTTTCTGTCTTAATTGTCCTGGCAGGAAATTTATTGATTACCATATAATCGTGCGTAGCCATAATAACAGCAGTTCCATAATCGCGACTAATATTAAAAAGCAAATGCATGATTTCATCAGAGGTTTCAGGATCGAGATTCCCTGTAGGTTCGTCTGCCAAAATAAGTTTGGGAGAATTAAGAATTGCCCGGGCTATATCCATTCTCTGTTGCTCACCTCCACTTAATTCAAAAGGCATTTTAAATCCCTTTGTTTTTAAACCTACTTTATCCAAAACGTCGGAAATTTTTTCATCCATTAGTTTTTCATCTTTCCAGCCGGTAGCTTTCATAACAAATTTTAGATTGTTGTTTACATTTCTATCAGTAAGCAATTGAAAATCCTGGAAAACCACACCAAGTTCTCTTCGCAAATAAGGGATATTTCTCCAATTCAGTTGTCGCAAATTATATCCCACCACAGTTCCATCTCCTTCCCTCAAATTAAGATCTCCGTACAATGTCTTCAATAAACTTGATTTACCGGCACCCGTTTTGCCTACGAGGTAAACAAATTCTCCCCGATGTACTGCAATATTCACGTCAGAAAGGATCAAAGAATCTCCCTGGTAAATATTCGCTTTCTTTAATTCTACAATAGCGTCCGGCATAGTTGATACAATTAGTTTATCAAAAATTATAGTTGTTTAAATATTCGGGCGTAAAGTTACTTGTATAATTATATTTTTGAAAAAAGAAATATTATACATCTGTTAAAAAGCCACAATATTTCCAGTTTAAATAATCATCGGTAAAGGATTTCGTTAAAGAAAATACATTCAAAGCCTTTTACCAGAAAGAGTTTCACCTTAATTCAGATCTCTCGAGTTTAAATAGGATCCAATCATAACCGAATAATAATTAGTAGGTTCAATTTAAAACACATTATCTGCCTTTGGTTTACAATTGCCTGAACGAGAAAAAAACAAATAAGTTATTGGGAAAAGGAAATTGAGATTTCACCTTATCCTTTATTAAAAAATAAAAACTATAAAAATAGTTTGTAAACTAAATATTTAGTTTTACATTTGCTTTCAGAAAACTTAAAAACAATAAAAATGAAGACATTAACAAAAGCGGAAGAAGAAATAATGCAGGTGCTCTGGAAGTTGGGAAAATCTTTTTTGAGAGATATTACCAATGGAATGCCCAATCCAAAACCACACCAAAACACAGTAGCCACTATTTTAAAAATTTTAGTGGAAAAAGAGTTTGTAGGCATCGAAGTCGTCGGGCGAATGCATCTTTACTTTGCCCTGGTAAATAAAGACGCTTATTCGAAAGGAAGAGTAAAATCACTGGTAAAAAAATATTATGAAGGATCCTTCAGTAATATTGTTTCTTCCATGGTAAAAGAAAACAATCTCAGTATTGAAGAATTGGAAATGCTTGTAAAAAAATTGAAGAAAGATAAATAACGGTTATTACCGAAGTCCTAAAGACGACTCAAAAAGAGAAGAGACTCAAAAATTGGCTTTAATGGTTCTGACTTCCGGCTTTGATCTCAAAAATTAAAAACATTTATTATGATAACGCTTGCATGGTATTTATTGAAAGTAATTATCTGTTCCGGCATTTTATGCGGATATTATTTTTTGGCATTACGCAATAAGGCTTTCCACAGGTGGAATCGGTTTTATATTCTTGCAGCCATCGTTATTTCATTACTGATTCCGATAATGAAGATCAATATTTTTCAAAATGGGGAGGATAAAGGAACGGTAGTGCAAATGTTGCAAACCATTAGCTATGGCGATGAAGCGGTAATAGAATACAGCAGGAACAGTGGCTTTCAACTTACCACTCAAGACCTTACTGAAGGAGCTTACCTTTTGATTTCTGCAGTTTTTCTTTTTATCTTTTTTTTATCATTATATAAAATAGTAAGACTTAAGAAAAAATACCCGGAAACAAAAATTGAAGACATCAGCTTTATCAATACCGACGTAAAAGGAACTCCTTTTTCATTTCTCAAATCCATTTTTTGGAACAACAAGATTGATCTGCATTCCAAACAGGGACAGCAAATTTTTAACCATGAGATCGCGCATATAAAAGAGAAACATTCTTATGATAAAATTTTCATGAATATCGTTTTGATATTTTTCTGGATCAATCCATTCTTTTGGCTGATGCGGAAAGAATTGTACATGATCCATGAATTTATCGCAGATAAAGAAGCACTGGAAGATAGTGATATCAATGCTTTTGCCGAAATGATATTACAAACTGTTTACCCTGGCCAAAACTTCTCATTCGCAAATAACTTTTTTTATTCACCAATAAAACGCAGAATTATGATGCTCGCCAAAAATAAAAATCCCAAAGTAAACTATATAAGCAGGTTGCTGGTATTGCCTTTGGCAGTAATTGTTTTATTTGCTTTTACATTTAGAGTAAAACCAGTAAAGAAAGATTTCCCTCAAAGTCTGCAACGAGTAATTAAAAACCAAATTTCAAACACATTACCCGCCACTGAATTGAAAAATGATACAATTTCAGATGGTACACTAATAGTTGCTGATGGAAAAGAAATTTCAAAAGATGAAATGAAAAGCATTCCCTCAAGTAATATTCAATCAATAAATGTTTTAAAAGGAAAAATCGCCATAAAAAAATATGGAGCAAAAGGAAAAGATGGAGTGATAGAAATAACTACAAAAAATAAAAATATTTATGCTACAAAAAATGATAGTTCCAATTTTGTCAAAATTTCCAAAGGCACTTTATTCTTTGTTGAAGGAAAAGAAGTTTCTCAAGATAAAATGAAAAATATTCCTCAATACAATATACAATCCATAAATGTTTTGAAAGGTGATAGCGCTGAAAAGAAATATGGAGTAAAGGGAAGAAATGGAGTAATTGAAATAATAACAAAAAAAACAGGAGAAGAAATAAATCACACACAAACTTATTTGCCTGAATCACAAAAAGATTCTATTCCCAGGATAGTTTTTACTAAAGTAGAAAATGAAGCTTCATTTCCCGGCGGTCTAGCCGCTTGGCAGAAATACATTGTAAAGAAAATCCAGTCAAGCCTTGACTCCTTTACAGAAGCTGATTATGGAACATGTGTATTAAAATTTATTGTGAATACTGATGGATCTGTAACCAATGTAGAAGCTACCACTATGAAAGGAACCCACCTTGCTAAAGTATCAATCAATTCGATTAAAAACGGACCTAAATGGATTCCTGCTTCACAAAATGGGCACACCGTTGCTTCTTACAGATTGCAACCGGTAACATTGACTAATCCAGAGGATTCGCAAAAAAATTCTACTAAATCTTAAAAACTGTTTTAGATAGTTTATGAAAACGCCATTATTGATCATGTGTTTGGCATTTATCTTTTTAAAAGTAAATGCACAAAAGAATGTAAAGATTTCCATTACGAATCCAACTGCAAAAGATGGAACAGAGATATTTTTTTGCAGATCAATTGATGGGGATCCTTCCAATTATGTAGTGATGTATGATAAGACTATTTTTGAACACGGTAATGCTTTGGAAACATTTAAAATAAATTCTCCAATGTTCATAATGATTGCCGACAATCCATTTATGCCCAAAACACGCCTCGTTGTCTGTAAAGGAGATTCAATTCATATCCAGGTCAATCAGGATACTGTTGCAAATACTACAAGTATTCGTTTTACTGGAAACAATTCTGCGGGATGTCAGAATTATTATAACAATGCTTTATTTTTAGGAAGTAAAGCCTTTGACCAGGTTAATGATGTTTTGAAAACAACCACCAACCTAAAAGATGCAATTGATAAAACAGAGAATTTGAAAGTTGATTTATTTTCTTCCATGGACAGCCTTTATAGTAAAAACGAAATTTCTGCCGATTATTATCATTATGTAAAATTAGAAGGAGATGCAGAATTCCTTAATGCTGTATTGAGAGTAGCTTTTTTCATGATTCAAAATCCGGAAAATGAAAAATTTACCTTACAAGTGAATGCCATTAAGGCCCTGGAAAAGTTTTATTGCGATAAATACGATCCATTTTCCAAAAAATACAGAAATGTAAATTACAGAAATGCAAATGCAAGACGTAAATGTTATCTGATTGCAGACGGAATATTAAATAAAACTAAGCCTATATATCTTGGACTTTGGGATAATGATGATACAGTTTACAATTATGCCCCAAAAGATATCCAGGAAAGAATGTTTGCAACCGATTTAATTTTTATGCAAAAATTTGGAATGATAAATAATTCAGATGCAGAAAAAAAATATGAAAAATTAAAACAAGCATTTCCTAATAGTATTTTTCTGCCTGTTATTGAAGGTTCTTTTGATAAAGATATTAGTAAAATACCCCACTTTACATTTGGTACCTACAATTCAATATCAAAAAAATTTGATTATATAGGAAAAGATTCGCTTACCACATTTCCGTCATTTATTAAAAAACATTTCCCGAATAAATCTGTACTGATTGACATGTGGGCAACTTACTGCTCACCATGCAAAACTGAGTTTGCTTACGCAAAGGATGTTCAATCATTTCTTAAAAACCATGGAATAGATTTGCTCTATTTCTCAATAGATAACAAGAATAATGCATCGGGTTGGATAAATGACATAGGTAATTTTAGTCTTAATGGGTATCATTATTTTGCTACTGATTTTGTTAGTGATTACCTCAGAAGCTACCTGGGCCAAACATTATCAATACCTCATTATCTACTTTTTAATAAAAGAGGGGAATTGGTTGATGGGGATTTACCAAGGCCTTCAGAAAAAGAAATATTTTATTCGACTATACTCGATAAATTAAAAAAGTAGTTACTTCTATTCTTTTATAATCCTAAATGTAGGAAGCCTTTACTGAATTTTATAAATTTTAAGCATTCCCATTTTCGAAATAATTTCCAAAAATCAATTATATAACTTTCCAAAGATTTTAAATAGTGTCTGCAAGAAAACTGCCTGTTTTTTCTTTTGCCTGATGATTTCTCAAAGCCATCTGCTGGAATTCTTTATCATAGAATCAACTTGCAGAAAAAAATCGCCTTTATATTATAAAAATGGATGATTTAATTTAGGTTTTCTTTTAAACTTCGCATATATATCC
>DATKQQ010000156.1:0-4708 GCA_035532615.1 Hanamia sp. | reverse complement strand
TTTATTTTAATGGAAATCTTATTTCAACTACAACCGGAACAAAAGACAGTACTAATGCCACCATAACCGCATCCGGAACTCAAACGATCATTGAAAAAGTGACTAATGGCGCCAATACAAATAGCGACACACTTTCTTTTTATGTAGCTTCCGCTAATACAATCGCACCATTGCCGGCTGGTGTAACAGATGGTATTAATTATTACTCTTCACCCGACTCTGTAACATTGGTTCTATATGCTCCTTATAAAAAACAGGTAATGGTGCTTGGTGATTTTAATAACTGGACAGCTTCTTCTACTTATCAAATGAATGAAACCTCTGACGGACTTAGATATTGGGTTACCATAAAAGGCTTAACTTCAGGAACTCAGTATGCTTATCAGTATTTGATTGACAACAGCCTCCAGGTAGCAGATTATAATTCCGAATTGGTTTTGGATAAAAGCGCTGATCCATATATTCCTGCAGGAAATTTTCCCGGATTGAAAGCTTTTCCAACCCAGGCTGCCGGCACCCTTGCCGGGGTTTTAGAAACCGGACAAACTCCTTATACCTGGAACGATAATAGTTTTGTAAAACCGGATAAAAGGAATTTGGTTATTTATGAATTATTGGTACGCGATTTTGTGGCTACTGAAAGTTGGACTACACTTACTGATACTTTAAATTATTTGAAAAAATTGGGTATCAATGCCATCGAAGTTTTGCCTTTCTGCAATTTTGAAGGCGCCAGCAGTTGGGGATACAATCCTAATTTCTTTTTTGCTCCTGATAAGGTATATGGAACTCCGGATGCTTTAAAACATTTTGTAGATGTATGCCACCAAAACGGAATTGCAGTGATTATGGACCTGGCTATGCAGGATGTTTTTAACAGTTCGCCACTGGCATCAATGTATTGGAATTCTTCAACCAATACGCCAACCCTACAAAATCCATGGCTCGATTCTCTTCCTACTCATCCATATAATGTAGGTAATCAATTTAACCATTCCAGCCAGGCAACGATTGATCTTCGAAATAGAGTATATGCATACTGGATTAATAATTATCATATTGACGGCTATCGTTTTGACCTGGCCGGTGGCTACACTCAAACTCAATACAGTACCAGTACTTCTGATGATAGTTGGGAAACTACTTACGACGCCGGAAGAGTAAGTACCTGGAAAAACATTTATGACGAACTACAAAGCATTAAGCCTTCCACCTATTGCATTCTGGAAAGTTTTGTAAATAATGCTGAACAGGTAATTTATACAAATTACGGAATGCTTACCTGGGGGAATGGGGCTGATGAGAATTATGCTTTTACGCAGGCTTCTATGGGTTACTACAATAGTGGAGCTGATTTTAGTAATGGTATTTATTCAAGTGCGGGATTAACTCAACCCGGAATGGTTACCTACCAGGAAAGTCATGATGAAACATTGGGCGGTGATGAAAGAATCATGTTTAAAAATGAGAATTATGGCGCTTCTTCCGGCAGCTATAATGTAAAGGATACTGCTACAGCGCTTCAAAGAGCGGCAATGACTACTGCATTTTGGTCTATGATACCCGGACCAAAAATGATGTGGATGTTTGGAGAATTAGGCTATGATTATTCGCCAAATGCCTGCAGCAACGGTGCTACCACTTGTGCAAGCATTGACCCGAAGCCAATACGTTGGGACTATTTTACTCAACCTGACAGGCTTGCATTATATAACGTTTACAGCAAATTACTTAACCTAAGAAATGTTCCGGATTACTTTCCTACATTTACAACAGGCACAGTCAATAAAGATTTATCCGGGGCTATAAAATGGATGAGTGTTAATGGCTCTCCATTGCAGGTAATGGTGTATGGTAATTTTGATGTGGCCCAGGAGACCGGAACAATATCCTTCCCCAGTACAGGTACCTGGTATAATATATTTACAGGAGCAGACACTTCGGTAGCTTCTGCTTCTTTACAAAATGTTACCCTTCAGCCTGGCCAATATTATGTGTATGTGAATCTTGCTGGTGCCTTACCAGTTACACTTATCAATTTTTCAGGGAGAAATGATGGCAATAATAATATATTATCCTGGAAGGTAGCTGATGAATTAAACCTGGACCATTATGAATTGGACAAAAGTAGTGATGGACAAAATTTTTCATTTGTTTCCGATATAAAAGCAACCGAAAGCAACAGTTACAGTTACACAGATAATTCTTTGGGTAATTCTACAGTGGAATATTATCGGTTAAAAATGGTGGACATAGATGGCAATTTTACTTACAGTTCTATTATCAGTATAAATTCAACAATCCAAAATTGGAAAGCTCAAATAAACCCAAATCCCGTAAGTGGCTCACTAAAATTGAATATCCAATCTCCTACCAATGAAAAAGCAAACCTTGTTATAACAGATATTACTGGAAGACAATTACTAAAGCAGGAGATTTCGATAGAATCGGGAAATAATACTTATGAAATAAATAAAATTATTATGTTTGCTGAAGGCACTTATTTTCTTTCGATCTCCGCGCCTGATCAAACCCAATGTATCAAGTTTATAAAAAGTAATTAATTGTAAAATTTCAAATTAACTGAATTAGGAATTCCAATGCCAACCACAAAAATTGAAGCTGAAAATTCAAAAACCTTCAAGGGACTTCAGACTGAAGTGCAAAGTATTAACCGAATTGCACTTTCTGTTGATTGCGTAATTTTTGGTTTTGATGAAAACAAACTTAAGGTTTTACTTATTCGATCTGATTTAAAAAAATACCATAATAAATTTTCGCTACTCGGTGATCTTGTAAAACCTGAAGAGGACCTGGATACAAGTGCTTATAGAATTTTAAAACAAAGGACAGGATTAAATGATCTTTACCTGGAACAGGTACACACATTTGGGGCCATTGGACGTCATCCGGCCGGAAGAGTAGTTACAGTAGCCTATTGTTCTTTAATAAATGTGCAACATCACAAATTAAAAACATTGGATAATGAATTGCATTGGCATGAAGTGGATAGTGTGAGCGAATTATTATTTGACCATAAAAAAATATTTGATTTATGTATTGAATGGCTGCAGAAGCGCGTACAGGAACATCCTTTGGGATTAAGCTTGCTGCCTAATAAATTTTCACTTCGGGAATTACAAAATCTGTATGAGGCGATTCTTGATAAAAAGCTTGACAGAAGAAATTTCAGGAAGAAGTTTTTCTCGATGGATTATTTGGTGGACATGGGCGAAGATGAAAAAGACGTTCCTCATCGTCCCGGCAGGTTATATAAATTTGATTACGATAAATATGAGAAGAATAAAAAAAAGTGGCAGGGGATTGATTTTTAAATTTTGTAAATTTGTTTTAAATAAAAAGAATATGGAAACATCAATTATCCGGAAGAAGTTGCATCAGTTTATTGAGACAATTGAAGATAAAAAGGCAGAAGCTATCTATACACTTTTTGAAGATGAAATAGATCAGGGCGAATGGGAGTATTCTGATGAATTTAAGGCAGAACTTGACTCCCGTTATGAATATTATAAAAACGGCGGAAGAATGATATCGGCCTCAGAAGCAGATGAACAAATAACGCGAATTTTGGCATCATCTAAAAGCAAATGAGCTACACGTATATTTATGAACCGGTTGCACTTAAAGAACTTAAAGATTCAATAAAATGGTATCAGGAACGTAGCGAAATGGCTGCAAAGAATTTTGCTACTGAAGTAAATGATAAAATCAGAATTATTTGTGGGGACCCTTTAAGATTCCGTAATATATATAGTCATTTTAGAGAAACATCCTTAAAGAAATATCCTTTTTATATCGTTTATTTTTTAGATGAAAAAGAGAGGAAGGTTATCATTTCGTCAGTTTATCATCACAAAAGAAATCCTAAAAAGAAGTACAGAAAGTAAGTTCGTCAGAAAAGAGTAATTTTTTTAACCAGTGCAGCATTTATTATAAAACGATTGCCTAAGATTCGGATAAATGACTACAGATAAACCCAAAAGAGATTAACAACCGGGTCTGGCGAAAAATATAATCACTAACTTTTTTAAAAAAAATTGCTTTTATAAAATACTTTGATATAAAAAAATACTATAAATTGTGTACGATTTACACATTTATCTATCCAGACCAATAAATAAAAATATAAACACATTTAAAAATTCAAATTTTGTTCATGAGAAAAAGATTTTCTAAAATAACAAAACATATTGGTGTCTTGTTATTATTTATCATGGTAGCTTTTGGCGCTAACGCACAAAACACAGTAACGGGAAAAGTTACAGATTCCAAAAGCGGATTGGGGATACAAGGAGTAACGGTAACGGTTAGAGGAACCAAAACTGCTACGCAAACGGATGCCAATGGAAATTTTTCTATTATGGCTTCGCCCAATGCAACTTTGGAATTTACATCAGCGGCATATAACAGCCACGCTATAGCCGTAAATCATCAATCTTCGTTACTTGTACCTATGGTAATATCCGTTCAAAAGTTAGGTGAAGTAGTAATTATCGGTTACGGAACTGTAAAGAAACAAGACCTTACCGGTTCTGTGGCAACCATAAGCACCAAAGATTTTCAACAAGGGGCCATCACTACACCGGAGCAATTGATCTCTGGTAAAGTATCGGGTGTTTCCATAACCTCTAATGGTGGCGCACCCGGTTCTGGAAGTGTAATCAGGATAAGAGGTGGTGCTTCTTTG
>DATKQQ010000155.1:0-5800 GCA_035532615.1 Hanamia sp. | reverse complement strand
ACCTCACAGGGTAAGTATATCCGCTTTCAGTTCATGTCGCCTCTGCATTTACAGCATAATGTTCCGTACAGTAATCGGGCTTTTGTATCTATGGCTACATCACCCACATTATACCGCCTATATACAGTTTCTGTTCGTAGGCGCAAACTTTTGCCGCTGCCTTCCTTCAGATTCCACTTCACAGTGGACTCCGTTGCCTTTAGCTAATACTCCTTACTGTAAAGCGTATTCGGGACTTACACCCTATAGCTGATATACATGTCTGTCGCACCAATAAAAAAAAGCCGCCTCAAATGAGACAGCTTTTTAAAGCTATTTTATAATATGAATTACTTGAATTGCAGGAGATTATGATTCAGATGAAGTAGAATTTAAATCAGAAGGAGCCTTTCCCTCAGCCACAACAGTAGTTTCTTTAGCAACTGCTTTTGGTGATTCTTTCTTTACAAATGCAGGGCGGCTTGCGACTTTTGCTTTTTTGTGTGTTTCCTGACGTTTGGCAAATTCAGCATCATGTTCGCTACTCCATTTGGTGAATTTCTCCATAGCGGCAGCTTCATCAAATAAACCGAGTGTAACACCACGAAGTAAGTGTTTCAGATAAAGCACACCTTTAAAACTGAGGATACGACGCACAGTATCTGTAGGTTGTGCGCCTTTGTGTAGCCACTCAAGGGCTTTTTGACGATCAACCTGTATAGTTGCCGGTACGGTTAATGGGTTGTAAGATCCTAGTTTCTGAATAAATTTGCCATCGCGTGGACTTCGGGAATCTGCAACTACAATGAAGTAGAAAGGCCTCTTTTTGGAGCCATGTCTTTGCAATCTCATTTTTACAGCCATAAAAAATAGAAATTTTTTTGGGTTTTAATAAATTGGTTTCTAAAAGGAGTGCAAATATAAGAAGATAGCATTAAAAACACAAATCATTAACATATTTTTTTCGAAAGGAATTTATGTTTTATTGTTGGAAATCAGGAATATAGAATATTTTCAAAATTATCTTTTGCCCAAACCTGCAAGTTTTCCCATTGGCATTTTATTCATTGTCTTCATCATAGCTTTCATCTGTTCAAATTGTTTCATAAATTGATTTACCTCTGCTATATCTTTTCCGCTTCCTTTAGCAATGCGTTGTTTGCGGCTGGGATTTATCAAATCAGGGTTACGCCGCTCAACCACTGTCATTGAATTGATCATAGCTTCAATTCCTTTAAAAGCATCATCATTTATATCAACGTCCTTTATTTGCTTCCCTACTCCGGGAATCATTCCCATAAGGTCTTTCAGGTTTCCCATCTTTTTAATTTGCTGAAGCTGAGTTTTAAAATCTTCAAAATCGAACTGGTTTTTCCTGATCTTTTTTTCCAGTTTTGCCGCCTGAACTTCATCAAATTGCTCCTGCGCTTTTTCAACAAGGCTTACTATGTCACCCATACCCAATATCCTCTGTGCCATACGCTCGGGATAAAAAACATCAAGTGTTTCCATTTTTTCCCCACTGCTCACAAATTTTATCGGTTTATTCACCGTGTATTTAATAGAAATAGCAGCACCACCTCGTGTATCGCCGTCTAATTTGGTAAGTACTACTCCGGTATAATTTAATCTCTGATTAAATGCAGCAGCAGTATTTACCGCATCCTGACCGGTCATGCTATCCACTACAAAAAGAATTTCTTTTGGGCTTAAAGCATTTTTAATATTCGCTACCTCGGTCATCATTACTTCGTCTATGGCTAACCGTCCGGCAGTATCTATAATAACTACATTTTTATTTTTCGACTTTGCTTCTTTGATCGCATTTTGAGCAATCTCAACTACATTTTTATTTTCAGGTTCACTATAAACTTCTACGTTTATCTGTCTCCCTAAAATATTTAATTGCTCAATAGCCGCTGGCCTGTAAACATCTCCTGCCACTAATAAAGGCGACTTTCCCTTTTTAGTTTTCAAATAATTGGCAAGTTTACCGCTAAAAGTAGTTTTACCACTTCCTTGTAATCCTGCAATTAAAATAACCGCCGGATTGCCACTAAGATCAAGATCAGTTTCCACGCCACCCATCAAATCAGTTAGTTCATCCTTTACGATCTTAACCATTAATTGTCCCGGACTAACCGCATTGATTACCTTTTCACCGGTAGCTTTTTCTTTGATAGTATCTGTAAATTCTTTGGCGATTTTATAGTTTACATCCGCATCTACCAATGCTCGACGGATATCCTTTAAGGTTGAAGCAATATTCAGTTCTGTAATTCTTCCCTGCCCTTTTAAATTCTTAAACGCGGTGTCTAAACGATCACTTAATGATTCAAACATATTGTTGTGTAATTATTCTTTAGAAATTTGATAAAAAAAGTGAACATAAAATATTCACTTGATTCGTGCAAATTTATGAAAAATTGAAGTCAATTTTTTATAGAAAAAAAATGAAACATTTTGGTAGGCTCACCCATTTAACTCTTTTCATAATAATTAATCTTATCACTAAAATATTTCTCCTTTTTTATCAACTTAAAATTTTTCATTTCCGGAGCATTAATCTCATTCTCTATAATCATTTTTTCATTAGTAATTACCCTTGCTTCCTCCCACAAACCGCTATCAATAAAAGATTGAAGCGTTTTAGTTCCTCCTTCAATCAGGACACTTTGCACATTTAATTTATAAAGTGCTTGAAGCATTTCTTCAAGGAAGTTTTTATTTCCAAGTTTTATATACACAACCTTTTCTTCAACAGAATTCTTTGAGCAATTAAAAATAATGGTTCTGGCCTCGTTGTTAAATATCTTTAATTCAGAAGATACTTTTAATTCTTTATCAACCACTATTCTCGTTGGGTTATGGCCATTCCACAATCTTGTTGTTAATGAAGGATTATCTTTTAATACAGTATTGGTTCCCACCAAAATAGCAGCTTCTTCGCTACGCCATTTGTGTACAAGACGATTGCTGTAATCGTTGCTGATAAAAATTCTTTCATCGTTTGAACCGGTTTTCCCATTAGCGCTTTGCGCCCATTTTAAAATAATATAAGGTCTTTTTTTCTGATGAAAAGTAAAAAAACGTTTATTCAAATCATGGCATTCATTTTCTAAAACTCCCGTAATTACTTCCAGTTCTGCATCCTGTAATTTTTTGATTCCTTTTCCAGATACCTCGGGAAAAATATCTTTTATACCAATAATAACTTTTTTAATACTATTTTTTATAATTAGATCGGAGCATGGCGGCGTTTTACCATAATGAGAACATGGCTCAAGAGAAACGTAAATGACACTCTCTTTTATCAAAGATTTATTTTTTTCTGCGACACTATTGATACAATTTACTTCGGCATGAGCTTCCCCATATTTTTGATGATACCCCTCGCCGATTATTTTACCTTCATAAACCAACACAGCACCTACCATCGGATTAGGAGCTACACTACCTGCTCCCAATTTGGCCAATTGAATACAACGGCTCATATATTGTTCATCAATGCTCAAATTATTGTTTTTTAAAAAATTAATTGCTTCACAAAATAATTAAGTTTGTGCTAATGACAACAACTGAGGCTTATATTAGTTTTATAAAAAAATTAAAAACTATCTACGACGAGCGCGAATCAGGGAATATAGCTGATTGGGTTTTTGAGAATATATTAGGTTTAAAGAAATGGGAGAGAAGAGCAAATGGAAATAATGAATTACCCGAAATTCATTCAAATAAAATACAAAAATATTTAGAGGAATTATTACACAACAAACCCGTACAGTACATTTTGAATGAATCCTGGTTTTACAAAAGGAAATTTTATGTAAATGAAAACGTATTAATTCCACGTCCTGAAACGGAAGAATTGGTAGAATGGATTGCGAATGATCTAAAAATGGGAATTGTACCAAACCTGAAACCTGGTACCTTAAACCAGATACCCGATATAATTGATATTGGTACCGGAAGCGGATGTATTGCAGTTTCCTTAAAAAAAGAATTGCCAAACCTAAATATTGCAGCAATTGACATTAGTGAAAAAGCGTTATTAGTTGCAAGAAAAAATGCGAAAGAATTGAAAGCAGAAATTGATTTCCTATTAATAAATTTTTTAAATAAAAATGAGTGGAATCAACTTGATAAATATGATATAATCGTAAGCAACCCACCTTACATCCCGATAAAGGAAAAAGCAATTTTAAAAAGAAATGTTATTGAGTTTGAACCAGGGATCGCATTATTTGTTGAAAATAATAATCCCTTTATTTTTTATGAAAAAATAGTAGAATTTGCCCAAACACATTTAAAAGAAAATGGGGAAATTTATGTGGAATTGCATGAAGAATATTCCCAAAATGTGAAAGCTGTTTTTGAAAAAGCAGGATTGTACACAACCTTGAAAAAAGATATTTACGGGAAAGAAAGAATGTTGAAAGCTATAAAGTCCGTGACTAATTCTTAATGGATGCAGAAGTGGTAGCTCCTAATTTTTTAGCCACTTCCATAATCTTTACAATATCGCCCCAACTAACCAACGAATCCGCATTGATGACTACAGCAGGCTTCACCAGGCTGTCTCCAATAGGTAAGCGGCTTCTTAAAACAGATTCCAACGAATCGAAAACTATTTTTTCCTGTCCCACATAAAGTTGCTTGTCTTTAGTAATACTCACTATCACACTTTGTTTAGCTTTAGTTTGGCTGCTGGCACGCGGGTTACTTACTTTTATTACATTGGGGTTGGCCATTGTAGAAATAATCAAAAAGAAAAACATAAGGATGAACAAAATATCGTTTAAAGGACCGGTATCCAGTTCGGAATCATCGCTTTTAAATCTTTTTCTGATGCTCATTATTTCTTATTTTCTTTTTGCCACTAATTGCACAAATTTTCACGAATTATTCTTGTTAGTTATAACTTGTTACTGATTCCTACCTGGTAGGCTCCTGCAAAGTATCAACAAATTCAGCGCTTGCAATTTCCATTTTATTTTCGATGCGGTTTATCTGCGCGGCAAGATAACTATGACCTATATACGCTAAAATTCCAATGACCAATCCGGTGGCTGAAGTAATCATTTTTATATATATTCCATCAGCAATGGTATTGGCTGTGTAATTGGTGCTGGCAGCAATTTCTTTAAACAAAGCAAGCATCCCGACAATAGTTCCCAGGAATCCAAACAAAGGGGCAATGCGCGCAACGATGGAAATGATAGAAAGATTTTTTTCCAATTTATATAGCTCCAAAGCCCCTACATTATCCATACTTTTTTCAATAGCATCTATTGGTTTCCCTATTCTTTGTATTCCCTTGTCAATAATCCTTGCTACAGGATTTTCATTATTTTTTGAAAAACTTCTGGCAGCAGCCACATTTCCTGTTATAATATGATCACGAATAATTCGCATAAAATTATCATCAATTTTAGATGCTTTATTGATGGCGATCAATCGTTCAAAAAAGAAATAAAGAGCGCCTACAAAAAGGATTCCCAAAGGAAGCATAATAACACCTCCACTAACAAGGGTGTCCCATAGATTTTGTGTTTGCGAGGCTGGATGTGTAATGGCGCTTGAATCAATCTGCAGAAAAAATAAATCCATTTAATTTGGTTTGGGAACAAATGTAAAAAGTAATTTCAAAATTGTATTATGAATAGGAAAGATATAGAAACGGGTGTAAGACAAATATCCAATTTAAGCAGCTTTTATCAATTCCCGGATTTCACTTGTCCTCATGGCTTTTGTAAAGGCTCTTAGGCAGGCAAGATTCTGTGCGCCTTGTTCTGTCCATCTTTGACCGGATAATTTCAGC
>DATKQQ010000154.1:0-9951 GCA_035532615.1 Hanamia sp. | reverse complement strand
ATGTATATTATCACATTTATGTTTGTGAGCATAGAATTAGTAATTTTTTTCTATCTGCTTATCTATAAGTTAGCAAGGCCCGATGATAAAACAACAATTCTAAACATAGTTTTAATTTTCTTAGTCCGCCGGCCCTATCATCCTAAAGAATGGAGTAGACCGCTTTGCTAATATTTATCAGGGATGGAATCTGGCTCAAAACGAAAAAAAAGCATGATAATAAAAAAGTACGGGTATGGTTATCCGAAATCAAATACAGGATGATGCAAATGAGCTATTTCACGAATACAACAGGGTGGCAATAATAAAGAAATATATTCACGACAATATCAAAAGTAATTTACACGCTACCATAATATCCCGGAAATTTGAATTAAGCATTTCCTCTTTGCAGCACCTGTTTAAAAAATATGAAGGACAATCTTACCGCCATTATTTAGAAGATACACGAATGACAAAAGCCTTTGAGCTTATTACCAAAGAAGGCAAAAGGATTAATGAAGCAATGTATGCCACCGGATATCATAACAGGGTTACCTTCAATATTGCTTTCAAAACGAAATTTACATATCCTCCGTCTTATTTCAGAAAATGACTTTTGCCTGAAACGTTACAATGTTGCAGAAAACGTTACAAAATTGCAGAAAACGATGCCTTTTTTTCCTTGCCCCTGGAGTAAATCCATCTGAACTTTGTACTGGCAAAAAGATAGAAATTCTCTCAGTTCAGTAAAAGAATTTCGGGCAGGTTTCAGACAGTTCATTTACATTTTAAAAGCGGCATTAATTCTTAAAGAAATGAACATTACTTCAAAATATCAATACAAAATAAATAAGCCGGTTCTTATTGCGGATATTATCAGTGGGGTTTTATTGCTGCTGTTCTTATATACCTCTTTAAGCAAGCTTGCAGATTATGAGACATTCAAAGATGTTTTAAGCGCATCGCCATTATTAAAGCCGATAACTGGTATGGTTGCGTGGCTGTTGCCTCTTACAGAATTGGTAATTGTTGTCTTACTTTTTATTCCTGCTCTGAGATTAAAAGGCTTGTATGTTTCTTTTATTCTTATCTCACTGTTTACGCTTTACCTTATTTACATGATTGCTTATGCACCTCATCTTCCATGCAATTGCGGCGGCGTTTTAAAACTGCTTACATGGCCGCAGCATATTTTCTTTAATTTATTTTTCATATTCCTATCACTTACCGGTATTCTTTTGTATAAAAGAAATAAAAACACGGGAAGCAATTACCCACCATAGTTCCTAAGGGAACTAAACACTCATTGGCAGGCGACTATTCTTAACAGCGTTAAGGAGGCAGCCGGATGAAAGAACGGCAGAAATTATTTTTATTAAAAATTAAATCTAAATATTATGATACGGTATCTAAGCGGCCTGGCAGCAGTAGTTATTGCTACTTTGGCTTTCGCTTTTACAAGACCACAAAAGACAGATATAAGACTTCACTACCCATTGGTCACTTATTATTATAGCTTTAGTGGCAGCCAAGGACAGGAAAATGACATGAGCAAATGGATTCAAATAACAGCAGATGATTATGCAAATCTGGATTGCCCTAGTGGTAATGTAGAAGGATGCGGAATACAAAACACTACAAATTCTGCGGGCCACCCAACATCTGTACCACTAAGTGGGGTTGGCGGTCACCCGATTTTGAGCGCACCTACTACCGCTCTCGTTAATAAAAATTGACTGAAATCTTGTCAAAAAGGAAAGATGCTGGTTTGTTTTGTAGCCAGCATCTTTTATAAAGTTATGTTTTACAATCCGGTTAAATCAATTATAAAGGATTTTGCGGCATTCCGGTCATTTTGATTATATCTGCAGGCAGCGCTAATGCAAATCTATTATCATTGGGTGGTAATGTATATGTTTGGCCATTTACAATTCTGGTTAAAGTAATATTAGCTCCTTCTTTATTTAGCCTTTTAATATCCATCCATCTTATGCTCCTAAAGATAAGTTCCTTTCTTCTTTCCGTTAATATAATTGAAAGAACCTCTTGCGCATCTGAGGCAGTAAATGGAATAAAAGTACCAGCCTTCCATCTTGTTACCATGAGGTGATTCAGATCAGCTAAAGCGGAGTCTTTGTTACCTGATCTTGCATAACATTCAGCCCTCATTAAATATACTTCATCTGTAGCAAGGCCAATAAAAAGCTGCCTATTTTGATTAAAATACATTCCTTTAAACCTTACTCCCGGAGGCTGGGAAGTGAAAAAAGCTGTTTTCCTTATATCATTTGAATCATAGCTGTTATAAAGAGTTGAATCCACGATTGCATAGTAGGGAGATACTATATAATTACTAGACCCGCCATCTACATCGTTAAACAATACTTCCTTGTTGAACCTTCCGAAAGGATAATTTAAACTGGTGTTAATAGTATTATAATCCAGCAGATCATTTTTGAGCTCTAATGAAAGATTTGCATATTTAGCACAACTATCATAAATTCTCATGGAGAGATAAGTTCTTGCCAATAGCGCATAAGCTGATGCTTTTGCCGGTCTTTCCACCTGGATGGGTAGATCCGGTAACAAGGGTATAGATTCCACGATGTCACTGATTATCCTATTGTAGGTGTCCTGGAGATTTGATCGTATTGTAGGCGAGTTAGGGTCAGAAGTAAGTTTTATTGCCATTCCAAAGTCAGAAGTTGAAGTTGCTTTATCGTATGCCTTGCAGAAAGTAAACACTCCTTTTAGTAAGGAGGAAGCCCTAAAGAATAGAGCGCTACCCTTTACATTATTCCAGTCATTCTGATCAATTGTAGTGGCATGAATTTTATCTATATTATCAAGAACAACATTGGCTACATTGATGATGTTGTATATAGACGCCCAGTCATTTGGATAGTCACTATAATTAGTATTACTCCAAATATAGGCGTTTTGGTTTTCATTGTTTTGGCTGTTAAAAACCGCATCAGGAAGATAATAATTATCTGCAGAAGCCTCGCCAAAGGAAATTCCGTTCCCGGTGTTTAAAAAATTATCATAATCAAGTATAGCCTGCAAATCAGATATGGTTGAAGGAATTTCCAGGGTCTTGTCTGGCTTTGCATCAAGATATTTTTTGCAGGAGTTGAATAAAAAAATAACCAATATGAAACTTATTATTGACAGATATTTATTTTTCATGACTGAAGTAGTTTAAATTTTAGAAATTGCCTCTCAGGCCTATAGCGTAAGTTTTGGGTGTTGGCATTGAAGAAGGAAAATCAGGATCAATATTCTCTTTATTAGCCTTCCAGATAATACCGAGGTTGCTGGCATTTATGTACAGTTGTAGCATTTTAAATAACTTCTTTGAAGTTAACCACCTTGTAAAATCATAACTCAGATTAATAAATTGCCACCTGATATTATCTCCCTTTAAAACTGTCGCATCGGAAAGCGTATAAAAATTATCCCTCCCTCCTATGTTTGGATAAACCATTGAAGGGACCTGGGTTTTCAATTCATCCCCCGGATGTTGCCAACGTTTTGAAAAATCTGAATTACCTATTCCCTGATTAAATAAAAGGTCATAATTAATTGATTCTTTCCTGAAATAATATCCGAGTTTATACGAGATGTAAGCTGTAAGAGAAAATCCTTTCCAGGAAAAAGAGTTTCCAACAGACCCGAAAATTCTAGGTGTTGAAGGGCCATTATACATCAGGCTATCAACATTGGTGGCAGCATAGTATATAGAATAATAATCTTCACTCACCTGTTTGTTCAGATAGCCGCGCGGATCACCGGTAGCCGGATCCAATCCTGCTGACTTATAACTTAAAATAGCATAAAGAGGTTTGCCGACCATTGGAGAGATTCCGTTGCCAAAGCCGGGGCTATATACAGAGCCTTGAGGATAGAAATAACTGGTTGTCTCATCCTTGTAAAGACTCAGAAGCAGGTTCGTTTCCCATTTGAATGCGCCATCTATGTTTTTACTTCTTAATGTCAGATCCAAACCGTTGCCTTCCATACTGGCAATGTTCCTGGTAACTACATTTGAATTGATGCCGGCTGTGTAATCTACCGGTGACGGGCCAAATAGGTTTTCTCCCTTTTTGCGGTAATATTCAATACTGCCTGAAATGGTCTGCTTTGAAGTGGCAAAATCGAGAGCCGCATTTGTTGTTACTGATTCCTCCCATTTCAAATCGGGATTGGCAAATTGATTAATTGTAGCGAAAGGTAAATTCGTATTTGGGCTGGCTCCCTGATATTGGATTACCGTAACGGCAGATTTAGTCTGGTCAACGTTGCCTGATGAACCATAAGTTATCCGTAGCTTTAAAAGCGGAAACAGGGAAGAGTTATAAAATGATTCTTTTGAAATTTCCCATGAGACACCAGCAGACCAAAAAGGATTCCATTTATCGTTTGTGTTTACACCAAAAAGATTAGACGCATCTTTTCTAAAACTGCCGGACAATATATATCTGTCTTTAAAAGTGTAAGAAGCGTTTCCAAATAAAGAGACAAACCTGTTTAATGTTTCTGTAAAAGCGACTCCATAAGGGATCTGAGAATATCCACCATCGGCGTAAGAAGGATATTGGTTGCTAAAATCAACAGGTATGGTTGTGAGTGTATTCTCATCATAGCCATAGACCGTGTTTGATTGTGAGGAATTATCAGTTTGCCTGGCTTCAGAACCAACTAATGCTGAAATGCTATGATTGCCGAATGCCCTGTTGAAATTTAATACTGCTCTGAAATTATTAGACAAAACCGTTGAATTGGATTCTGCTAAAATACTTCCTAAAGGAACAATATTATTAACCATGCCTGAAGAAGCATCTATTTGGGTGAATGTGTTAATTATATTTCTTGTAAAATAACTTTGCATATCATTCATGGTGTTGGTGCCCTGTTCCTGCTTTTGATAATTAAAGGTTACATCCACATTAAGACCTTTTGCAATTCTATATTGCAATGCAATATTGGCCAGTAAGCTATTCAAGCCGGTTTTTGTAACTGAATGTTCGTAATCATCCAAAGGATAATATTTCCAGTTCAGGAGTTTTCCGGCCCCTGCAGTATCCGTATATCCGCCTCTGTAATAAACATCTACGGGTAATGCATTCCCATTGGCATCAGCAAAGCTTAAATATGGCAGAGGCTTATAGCCTACTGTAATACTTCCATAAGCAGGTCTGCCGCTTACTGTTTGTGTATTGGTATATAAAGCTCCAATCAAAATTTGCAGGTTCTTTGTGATCTTAAAAGTGTTTTCAGCTTTCAAACTGAACCTGTCATTTTTCTCATTCAGATTGCCGATATCATTGTCATACCCGGCACTCAGGAAATAGGAATTATTCTTGCTGCCTCCCCGTACATTTATCGAATATTGCTGGTTTACAGAAGGCTGGTAGAAATATTTATTATACTGATCCCTTATATCAGTATTCTTAAGCGCATTGATACTTTTTGCTGAATCTTCTGCTGTAATATCGCCATCCAATCTTTTTTGAAATATTTCATCCGCAGGCGATAAGGCATAAATGGTGGACGTGTTCACCTGGCCCTTGTTAAATAACATTTGTTCTACATTAATATAATCACCTGAATTCATTTGAGGCAAATAGAAGAGATCAGGTTTTTGGGCAATGACCACATTTGAATTAAACTCAATTTGCATTGGCTGATTAAGGCTGCCTTTCTTTGAAGTAATAACTACTACTCCATTTCCTGCTCTCGTGCCCCAGATAGAAGCTGCTGCCGCATCTTTTAAAATACTGATGCTCTCAATGTCATTTGGATTGATATTGCTAAGATCACCATCATAAGGAAAATTATCTAAAACAATTAAAGGGTCCTGGTTACCATTAATTGTGCTTAATCCCCGGATATTAAAATTGAGTTTTTTGGTTGATGACTGTAATTTAGTGTCATCAAATAATATGCCGCTTGACACACCTTTTAGGCGATCCAGGATGGTACTTCCGACCTGCAAGTTGAGGGTTTTGTTATCAATATAATCGAAAGAACCTGTTGCCCTGTCTTTAGGAATATGTTGTAGCCCTGTATTAATTATTACTTCTTCAAGCTCGGTTGATTTTTTATTCATTTCTATAATTAAAGGTTTGTCATTGTTGAAAGAAGTAATCCTTATTTCTCTTGTTGCGTATCCAATGTGAGATATTACAAGAGTGTCATTTTTACTTCTAATTGTGATAGTAAAAGAGCCATCTGTAGCGCTTGTTGCTCTTGCCGATTGATGTTTAATCATAATAGTGGCCTCAGCAATCGGGCGGCTATCGGTTGATAGAATTGTACCTGTTACATTTATCCCGGGCTGGCCAAGTACAGTTTTATTTAAAAGTGTAAAAATGGTTATTATAAAAAAATATTTGACTTTTTTCATTGCATCTTGTTTTAGCAGTTTAAATAATTCAGAATTACATTTCAGGTTTATTAACATTGGAAGAATGGTTATTTATCTGTAATTACTACTACCTCCAGCATCCTGTTTTCCTCCTTTAAGCTGAGGCCAGCCTGTAGAAATGATTCTTTGAGCCTGGTAATATCATTGAGATGAAAAGGGAGATCCACTGAAATGTTTTTGGTTATATTAGTTTCATCTATTAAAGGAATTCCGATGTAATTGTTCAGCAAACCGATTATGAATTGCGGCGGATAGTTGTGAATGTACTTTTTTAAAGAAGCCTTTTCCAGGTCTAAATCTTTTGCTTCTTTTTTTGTATTCTTTAAGCCATCAATGCCACTTGGCGCTGTCAATACAAGGCACTTGATTTTTCTTAATTCATATTTAACAGAAATATTAAAATAGCGTTTCAGGTCTTGGCGGGCATATTCAAAAATTGCTGAATCAGTAGTGGGTGGTATCATCAGCTCATAAGAAAACAGATTTTGATAATAAAATGAATCTGAACTTTTTGTGTCAAATTTTCTCTTGTCTCTTACATCCATTACAATCCGGTTGCTATGAACCACCTTAATATTTTTAACCATCTCATCCGCATAAATCATTTCAGTAATTGAAGAAAGGGATTGGTTGATCAGGTATAATCCTGTGGTCTTGTTATCTTTGT
This sequence comes from Hanamia sp., assembly GCA_035532615.1. Classification (GTDB taxonomy): domain Bacteria; phylum Bacteroidota; class Bacteroidia; order Chitinophagales; family Chitinophagaceae; genus Ginsengibacter. The sequence continues at coordinate 2,872 of DATKQQ010000154.1, read as the reverse complement.
GCCAGATACCTGAACTGCCATTGATGCCATCAAGATAATTTGTTATGATACTTCTGTATATCGTTTCTGAACCGTCCCCTCCATTTCCATCTATAAACAAAGGGCGTTGCAAATCAACATCAAATCTGTCTTTTTTTAATTTCATCCGCACATCCCGGCCGCTTAAGATGCTCTTAATATTTTCGGCATTTACTTCATCTGCTGAAGTGATACCGATCACTTTAGCGTCTTTATTGATCCATACTTCATGCGGAATTGTAATACAGGGGAAATAATCATCTAATTTTTCAGAATTATAAACTACAGGCATAGGGAGGCTGATTCCTGTCCTGGTTCTTACCCTTTCCAATGTTTTTTTAATTTTAGGCTCATCATCATTGGTCATTTTACTCTTTGTATTAACCAATATAATCTGAAGATTTTTTCCAAATTCTCTTTGTAAAGAATCCATGTGAGGAAAAAGAGCAATACAGGAGCCGCACCATGTACTCCAAAAATCAAGTATGATTAATTTTCCTTTAAAGTCTGAAAGTTTTGCAGTAGTATTTTTGTAGTTAGTTACATTATTAAAAACAATATCCGGTACAGTATCTCCTATCGTAAGTGCTTTTACCGGCGGCGATTGCGCACCGGAAAGTATGGGCAAAAGCATGGCTAATAACCCTATTATATATTTCATGAAACATATTTTGGTAATAAAAAAATTGGTTAAAATAAAGGCTGACAAGGCCGCCCGGCTTGCGCGAGGGCAGCCTTTGCTCCTGTAACACACATGAGGGAAAAGTACAAGAGCGCTGCCAGTAAGGTATATAACACTAATGTGTAAACGCAAAAGGTATAATAACATTAATGCATATACGCAATATTTTATTCCGGGTTGCGCGGTTTCTCCGCGTAATGCACTTGAATAAGGCTTTCTGTTTCGTTACCAATTTGCCATTGACCTAAATGCAGCAAAAGAGGCGTGCAACGGTACTGATGAAAAAGTACACACTTTGGTTTTTCAAAATGGTGGCTGGAGTATTTGTATATTTTGAAAAGGTAATTATGAAAATGGTAGAAAATTACTTTTAGGGTGATGCAGCCAGAAAGTAATAGGGATATGAATCTCCATACATATAGGAATGAGCACTGCACATGGTGCAGAAGCAGAGTAATTTGGCATGTTAGGGAAGTACTCATCCTTTATTATTTTAGATGAGTCTTTGGTAGTTGGAGGCTCTAAACAAATAAAAAGCGCGAGACCCAACTTACCCGTCAGCGAGGTCGTAGGAGACCTTAAGTACAGATAAGAGGGCTCGCACTATAAAAGTACGAGCCTTTCACTTACCATCTTGTACTTATCGGAAATTCCTACGTTTCGCTAACAAGACTCCGTGAATAGCTTTATTCTATATGAATTTAACTAATTCTAAAACGAAAATAGCGAATTGGTTCAATTCGACCAAATATTTTTTGCAGTTCATGCGCACTTTTATAAAAAAGAGCCATGGCAAGAAGCAAGAAGCCAACAACCAGAGAAGAATTCGGTACTTACTTAAAAAATCATCGAGAAAAAGTTATTAAAGAACCTAATCTTTTGAAGTTCTCATATTCTTCCAATTTAGATAATAGCAAATTAGGGAAAATAGAAAAGGGCGAAATTGATATCCGATTTAGCACCCTTCTCGAAATTGCCAAAACCTATAAACTAACAGAAAAGTCAATATTGGGTTTCAATTTCACAATAGAAGAGTGATTTTTCGAAATAAATAAAATTGTAGTAAACGAAGAAATATTGGGGATTTCTATTTTCTTGTTTTAAAAGCTATTTGAGATAAAGATAATTGCGTTTATACATTTAAGTTATACTAGCCGGCTTCACAGTAAGCAAACAAATAGAAGGGATTCCCATTTTTTATTTAATTAAATATTTACGCTTGTGGATGAATTTATGCTGGTTTGGGTTTTGCAGTAAATGGAGGAATAAGGGGGATTTTAATTCTTAATAGGAGGGAAAAATAGTTTTATAATTTATCAATGAGGATAAAAAAAACTGACTTGATTGAGACACTTACAAAAGCTGTTTCGAGTTTAGCGGAACAGGTAGAACATTTAAAAAAGGAAAATAATTGGATAACGTTGATTTAATGATTGCGTTTGCCCTTAAAAAGGGCATTTTTGTTTTGAAGAATGTGTGTGAGAAAATGCGTATTTTTGAGAAAGATAAAAAATAAATATGGAAACAGTATTAAATAATCCGCATCTGAATGAACAACAGATTTTGATGCTGCGCTTACTAAAGAAACGACTGCCTGAGGAAGATTTTGTTCAAATGCGCAGGCTGGCTGTACAACTTCTGGCTAAGCAAATTGAAGATGTTACCGATAAGTGGGAATTAGAAAATAATATTACTGAGGAAACCTATGAAAAATTAAGCAAAGGGCATTTCCGCTCTAAATCTTCTAAATAGCCGCAATGAAGATTGTGTTAGATTCAAATGTTTTGCTGGTAGCTTTAGGTAAACACAGCCGGTATAAATCAATATGGCAGGCTTTTGTAAAAGGCATATATAAAGTTGTTGTATCAGAAGATATTTTACACGAATATGAAGAAATTCTTCTTGAACATGCCGCTACCAGCATCGTAGATTTGGTAATGGAATCTTTTGTTGAGTCGCCCGATGTAATTTATCAGCGTATCTTTTACAATTAGAATGCCATTCTTGCCGACCTTGATGATAATAAATTCTTTGATGCGGCAGTTGCTGGCGATGCAGATTTTTTAGTAACTAACGATGCACATTTTAATGAAGCAAAGAAATTGGAATTTCCTGTTGTTAAAATAATCAACGCAGATAAATTTTTGGAGATATTGAAGAAAGGAAAATAAT
>DATKQQ010000153.1:0-16423 GCA_035532615.1 Hanamia sp. | reverse complement strand
GGAATTGAAATATTCTATCTCTATAAACACAAACTCAGGATATTACCTTTAATCGCCCTCTGTTAGTCCAAGCATATAAAAAGTTATTTGGCGCAAGTTTCGACTTGTGCCTTGTAAAAAAGGCATGAATATAAAAGAGCAAATTCAACAACCTACTTCATTTTTAAGAAGCTGTCTTAAAACTAAAAATTTGATTCGGCCTCTTTTTCATTGAGAAAAATGCAGGTGCCTATAGCTTTTAATTCAACAATGGGGTGGAGCTTTTATTCATCCTACATTTTCGTAGTTGAAGGTTCCCAGCTTTTAATTCAACAATGGGGTGGAGCTTTTAGAAAGAATTTCCGTCCGAATCAGATGATTGTTCACTTGCCCTTAAGCTCTCCTCAAAAGTTTGTCTGAAGCAGAAAATGTTGCAATCAAAACACATCCGCTTCCAGGCTGCGAAATAAAGTCAGCAGCGCCATTATAAGAAGCCGCGCGGCTTTTAATATTGGCAATACCTATTCCGTTCATCTTTTTACAGGTATCAAAACCAATTCCATTATCCGAAATGATTAGCTTAATAGATTTTTTATTTTGCAGGAGTTTTATAACGACTTTAGTTGCTTTGGCATGCTTCAGAATATTATTTAGTTGCTCCTGTAGGATTCGATAGGTATTCAATTTGAATTCATCATTCACGCTATTCTCAATAAAATTTTCTACTTTAAATACTATTTTCACAGCATTTACTTCCATTGTGTCGTGGCGGATATTTTCGATAGCCGCGCAAAGGCCTAAATCCTTAATGGCATTTGTTGTTAAACCCTTACTTAATTTCCTGATCTCTTCAATAGCAATGAGGGTGTATTCGGAAGAACGACTTAAATACATTCTACTATCTTTCCCCCCACGCTTTGCCATTTCCAGGTATAGCTTTGACGCGCCGAGTAACTGGTTTACATTATCATGAAGTTCTTTTCCTATATCCGACCTTTCTGTATCTTTAGCATCCTTTGCAGCTTCTGCAATCTGCGTTTCCTTTAATTTGATCTCCCGTTCCAGGCTTTCTTCAAGTGCTTTTTGTTTGCTAATATCATGCATGGAACCAATCACCCGGTAGGCCTTGCCATCGGGGTTTCGCAGGATGATACGGCTGATTAATACATTAGCAACAGAACCATCCCTTCTCAAAAAACGATAACCATTCTTCCAGTTAATTGTTTTTGATTTTAGAACCCTCTGATATTCTTTCATAAACTCTTCTTTATCATCAGGATGAATATGGGTTAGCCAATCTTCTGAAGTCATCATGTTTTTCTTTCTTTTATAGCCGAATTCTTTTTCATAAGCATCATTTACCATCACCTTATACGTTCCAAGGTCAGAATCAAATAATACATCGGATGATAAATTAAACATGATCCTGAAATGCTCTTCTACCTCATCAAGCACTTTTTTTCTTCCGATATTTTCATAATCCAATTTTTCTTCATTAGACTTTGTTTGGGCCAGAATAATATTATCTTCCACTATTTTTTTCTTCCTGGTATCAATATTTTTTTGATTCTTTTTTGCAAGGATGATATTATCTGAAACTATTTTTTGTTTTTTTAAATCAATATTTAACTGATCCAAAATGCTTTGGCTTTTGTCTGAAATGCTGATAATTGCATATTCAATACCTTTCGCATCTTTAAAAACTGCATAGTTCATTTCGCAAGGAAATGGTCGGCCACCTTTTTTTAGGCCGGTTAGTATAATGGATGGCTTTTCTGCTACGATTTGTTGTTTTAGTAATTTTTTAAAATTACTTTCTGTTATACCAAAAATATCGATCTTGTTTTTAGTCAGTAATAACTTTTCCGAATAACCAAGAAGTTTTGAAACAGCCTTATTAACCATTATGATATTTCCGGAACTTAAAGTAAAAATGATATTAGCAAGCGAAGAATTATCAAAACCAAGCTGCCTCAGATGAGCGTTGCTTAATGAAGATCCGGATTTGGGCCTCCGGTTCTGCTTTCTATTGTACTGTATCTGCAGGATTTTACGCATAAATGTAAAGTCATTGCAAAGTACCCCCATTTTGCATAAGTCAAGATGCAAGTTACTCTTTATTTGGTATAAGGCAACAAGTATTACGAATTGCCTTAGACTTGTGTCCATGGTAATTGTGCAGCATTGTGCTGCACTGTTGAAAAATCCGGAAAGGCTTCAGCAAAAGCCCGCATATATTTCAAATTACGAATTGAAAACCCCTTCATTTAAGGGAATTCAATTCTTAGATCAACTGAAAGTTTGTCAATAATTTTAGCTACCCATCCAAAAATATTTTTATCATCGGTGAGCTAAAGAAATGTAATGGCAAGTTCGAAATAGTAGTTAATGTGCGCGAGGAGATAAAGGTAAGGTAGAAAGTAATATTCGATTACACATCACTGTTATAACCGGACATATCGTTCTTCAAGAAGGTCTCTATACTTTTGTTTATACCCAACAGATAAAAATGAATTTTGAATCCAATCCAGTGCAACAGTTTTATTTTTAAAGAATCGTTTGAAGACTCCATCTACCTGCCTGGCATTCAGACCCAAACCCCTTCCAAATCTTTCGAAATGTTCCCGTGTCAACTTTTTCTTTTTCCCTTCAATAGGTAATGCCAGTTCCTCCGTGTCAGATGGGTTAATTATCGCTACATTCAGAAGGTCATACGCTGGAGCCAGAACCCATTCCGCTCCTTTATTTATCATGGAGAAATTTTTCAGGTTTATATCGCTGTTACCTGAAAGGAAACTAAAAATGCTTAATTCAAAAAAGTAGATCTTATCCAATAAAGTATTATCCGAGTAGGCGCTTAAGACAGTAAGAGTTATTTTTCCAGCCAACGACCAGTGGAGGTTGAAACAACCTACGAATATCAGTGAACCATTTCTTAAAAACCTAAATTTATACATTTGAGAATTTATTATCAGCCAAAAATCAGTAACGAACAATCACAGCCGGAAGGACTACGTCAGCGTGGGATCACCTTCTCCATGTTTCTTCCAATCGTTACCTTCTCAGAATTTGAACTTGTAAGGCTTAGTGCTTTTTGATAATGCTGCAATGCTTTTGCATTATCAATATCAGTGTAAAGGTTTCCTAATAGGGCATAATACAAATGATTGTCAATGAGATTTAATTTTTCAGCCTCAGCTATTGCATCCTTTTTCCCGTTGGCTTTTGCGAGAGCAAAAGTCCGGTTTAATGCGGCGATAGGAGAATATTCTATTTGCAGCAATTGATTGTAGAGTTGCAAAATGTTTTCCCACTTTTGCTCTGTATCTTCTTTGTGTGTATGCCAATAAGCGATGGCTGCTTCCAAATGATACTTTGATAATTCATCGCCTTTTGATGCCAGGTTTAAATAATATTCACCTTTTTCAATCAGTTCTTTATCCCACAGATTAGTGTCCTGATCTTCATATAAAATAGTGCCGCCATCTTCATTTATTCTTGCTTCAAAACGGGATGAATGAAAACACATCAGCGAGAACAACGCATTTACAGCGGGTTTGTTAGTGTAGTCGTTTTCAATAAGCAAATAAGTTAATCTCATCGCTTCGAGGCAGAGGTCTTTTCGCAAACTGATATCCTGGTTTGAGGAGTAGTAGCCTTCATTAAAAAGCAGGTACAAAGTAAGTAAAACAACAGGCAGTCGTTCGTTTATTTCAGATAAACCCGGTTGTTCTATTTTAATTTTTTCGGTTCTCAGTTTTTCTTTGCCTCGTTGCAGTCGTTTGTAGATAACTTCTTTGTTTGTAAAAAAAGCGTTGGCAATTTCCACTACGCTAAAACTGCAAAGCAGGTTTAACGCCAACCCAATCTGCGCTTCTGCCGGATTACAGGGATGGCAAACCGCAAATATCATTGCCAACTGGCTGTCATTAATATTTTTGGTTGACAGATCAATTTCTATTTCATGAAAAGTGGTTCCACTATATTTTATTTCTTTTGATATCTTTTGAGTAAAAATTGAATGATGCTTCAAATAATCTTTGGTCTTATTTTTTGCGACAGTATAAAGCCTTGCAGTCGGGTTTTCGGGCACCCCTTTCAACCCCCATAATTCGGATGCCAAAAGAAATGTATCGCTTACAATGTCCTCGGCGATTTCAATATGTTCGATGCCAAATAATTTATAAAGTACAGCAACAATTTTACGGTATTCTGTTCTAAATAAATGAGGTATTAATTCTGTCTGTTTCATAAAATGAATGCCTTTGCAAAAGTACAAAGGCATTCAGGCTTTCACGGTAAATAATTACATTTCGTTGATCTCTCTCACCTCTACATTTCCACCAATAGTGAGGATAGGACAGCCTTTTGCTAATTCAGCAGCTTCGTCAAGAGAATTTGCTTTTACAATGCTGTAACCTCCGATGGATTCTTTAATTTCCGAATAAGGCCCGTCGGTAATAATATTGCCAGGCCTTGCGACTTTACCCGAAAGAGCCAGCCGGTTTCCACGGTCTGTTAGTTTGTTTTGAGCAGCAATGCCGCCCATCCAATCCATCCAGCGTTTGGTCATCGCCTGCATTTCGTCGGGCGAAGCATTTGGCGTGTTGCTGTAATCGGTTCTGAATACTAATAAGAAATCTTTCATTTTATATTGTTTTAATGTTTATAAAATAATAACGGCTGAGTTTTTAAAATTGGACAATTTGTTTTTTTTCGTAAAAAAATTAATTAAACTGGCCAACCTTGTAAGTGCCTACCGGCGGCCGAAAAGCAATATTGATACGGTTATACGTATTGATGGTTGTAACAGCCAGCGTAAGATCAATCAATTCTTCTTCAGAAAATTGTTTTCTTGCTGTTTCATAAACCTCATCCGATATACTGCCATTAGTAATTTTTGTTACTGCCTCTGCCCACGCAAGTGCCGCACGTTCGCGATTGGTATAAAAAGGTGCTTCACGCCAGGCATCCAATGTATAAAGGCGCTGTTCTGTTTCTCCTATTGCCCGTAAATCTTTTGAATGCATATCCAGACAAAAGGCACATCCATTGATTTGAGAGACTCTGAAATCAATCAGATCCAAAAGCGGTTTTCCAAGTGATGATTTTAATAGATAACCGCCAATAGGATAAAGGGCTTTTATTGCATTCTGTCCCTTTTCTACAAAATTAATTCTTGTTTCCATTTTATTTGTTTTTATGATTAAAAACTAATAACGACTGAGATTTTAGAATTGGACAAAGTGGGTGAATGATGGAGTGGTGAATGGTAAAGCCATCTCAATTGTTCGTGTCGAATCGAAATCCGGCAAACCTCCCGCTATCGTTAGTTTGGTTCCGCCGAAAGTTGCGTTGTAGTTAAATTGAAACTCACGACTTGCAAACATTAAATCTATAACAAACATTCAATTATTATTGAACCTTTTATTTGCTAACATAATAATTTCCGGCAACGTCGTGCTAATGTCAGAATACAATATCCTTAGGCAAACTAAAGATAGCCACCCTTTAATTATTTAAACACTCTCCGGAATGCGGGAGAATTTTAGCAGCAAAATTTTAGGAGTTAAAACTTTTTTGGCGGGACGTCGACAAGAGCGTGGGGTAAAAACTGTTAAAAAGGCTCTTTTATAATTCATGCACTATCTATGCTTTTTCCATGCCTTTGATAGGGTCTAACCCTTGCTCCAAATTTAAGTATTATAAAAGCTAAATAGAGGCGGTCGATGTGGTGGGTCGGCTCATTTAGGTGGAGCTGTGTTTTAGGAATACAAACACCTGCAAGAATTCCCTTCCTGGCCCTGTAAGTGTTTCACTCCTGCAGGAAACACCAATTATAAACTCAAATACTTTTGTCTTCACTTTTATTCACCCTTCTCAAATTAATATGCTATAAAACCAATGATGAATGGCTTTCGATGCACTAAAATTTTAATTTGAAAAGGATGCGTATATGCTTTACTGTTATAAAGTGAAGGGTTGGTACAATGAAAAAAAATATAGTTTATATGCCCATCTCCAACGCCAGCCTACCCTCCTCAAGGTCAAGCTCTCTTTCAATTTTACGCACTATCTCGTCACCTACTTTCCCCTTGCGATACATATTCTGCAACAGGCGGCGTTCCACATTAATAACATTCACTTCCAGTTGGGAATATTCATTGAAAATATTTTCTGGCGTCATGGTTGGTTTTATATTTCCAAAATAGCCGGGGGGTAGATCTGTCTTTTGAATACGCTGTAATTTATAATCGTATTTCCTTTTTATTTTTTCCCTGAATTCATCTTTTATATTTTCGATGTTTTGATCAAGATGATGAATTGTGGCTTTGAGGATGGCTTTTCGTACTTCATATTCTTCAGCAACAAGTGAATGGGTCTGTATTTTTAATTTCCGGATAATCCATGGCAGTGGCAGCCCTAAAAACAGCAATGTGACGAGTATAACACAAAATGTAAGATAGATAATCAGGTTGCGTGCGGGAAAGGCGCTGCCGTCTGGTAACAGCATAGGAAGCGATAGAGCAGCAGCCAATGATATTACGCCCCGGATACCCGTCCATCCAATGATGAACATATACCTTTTATCAAAAGGTTCCCTTCTTCTTATTTTTTTGCTCAGGTATCTCGGCAACAATGCTACAGGTACTACATAAATAAACCTGGCAATGATGACAACAGCGCTTATGAGAATACCGTAAAAAATAAGCTGCCCGGGGGAATAAGATATAATCCCCGCCATTATGTTTTTTAGCTGAAGGCCAATTAAAATAAAGATGAGCCCGTTGAGAATAAATACTATTACGTCCCACACCGCATATCTTGTAATTCTTGCCTGGTGTGTAATAATTGATTGCGAGTGATAGGATAAATATAATCCGGTTGTTACTACTGCCAGTACACCTGACACTTCAAAATAATCAGCAAGCAGGTAAGATGTGAATGGAACGATAAGGCTAATTGACGTAAGAATAACACTATCAAAATTTTTCCCTTTTGATATAAGAAACGCCAGGTATCCGATAAAAAGCCCGATGCCCACTCCGCCCGCAATTACCCAAAGAAAATTTAAACCCGCCTGCCAAAAAACAAAATTACCGGCCATCACTGCTATAATTGCATATTTATAGGTAACCAGCCCGCTGGCGTCGTTTATCAGGCTTTCACCTTCTAATATGGAAGTGATTCGCCGTGGCAGGGGTAGCCTTTTCGTAAGAGAGATTGCCGATACCGTATCGGTAGGAGAAATAATAGCACCTAATAAAAAACCCACCGGCCAACTGATGCCGGGAATACAGACATGTGCAACAACACCTACAATGAACGTCGTAAAAAAAACAAGTCCGAATGCGGCAAATAAAATGTTTCGTTTATATATTTTAAAATTATACCAGTTGGTATTCCACGAAGCGTCGTATAATAATGGTGGTAAAAAAATCAGGAAGACGATATCCGGGCGCAGTGATATGGTAGGCAGGCCGGGAATAAGGCTTATGATGATTCCGGAAAGCACCAATACAATAGGAAAGGGAAATTTATATTTATTGCTAAAAATTGCCAGTACCACTACTCCAAATAACAGTAACGTAATTAATCCAACTTCATTCATGGGCTAAAATTATTTATAAAACTTTTCTAAAAGATAAGCAATTTTTTAAATTCGGGTTTTAATCAACTACATCCATAAATATTTCTATCAGCCTAAGAGAGGAGAGTTTCAACAGAATAAATGATACGCAACGTCCACTAGCGTGAGACATTGCTGGGAAGAAGAATGCCGTTTTTTAATACCTGGGAATTTGAATATTTGCAAAAGATTAAATGATGAAAATTACTTTTTCCTAAAAATTCTTTAGGATACTTTTTTAGGACTAAAAATTCTGATTCCAACAATTTTCTTTTCATGGATTTGAATCTAATTTTCACGATCAATCAACTTTAGCAATGCGCCATATTTACAGCCGCTTGCCTCCTGGCATGATGTAACCAGTGTCGGTGTTCCTTCCTTTCGGATTTCACCGCACCTGGTGTTCCCGTAAAAAAGCGAGACAGTGGGCTTTGAAGCGATGGCCTCACCATTACTTGCCTATTCAAGTTAAAATAAAGGGGATATTAACCATCCATAAAGTGAGAAGTTGCTGAGAATAAAAGTCAGAGTACACCCACGAAAGCCAAAATAGCATCGTTTCATTATTGTTCTAAGATGTTTGCTGCAAATGTTTTATTTACTTTGAAGTTGTTTTAATGAACATTTATCAGCAGTAACATAAACTAATTCCGTTTACAAAAAGCAACACATCCTGACGTTTATTCTGTCCGTTCTCTATAATAGTATATTGATTAACCGTTAGAAATTCATTATTAGCTACATTATCAAAATCAACTAACGCCACTTCATAGCTTCTTTCATAGCCATCTTTTTGATAAGGCACTTTTACTTTCTCAATTAAATACTGGTGAAAAGTTTCATTATTAAAAATTAGATCGGGAGAATAGATGCGCAATACTTTTTGTATAGCCTGTTCCTGTGCCTCTTTGGGAATGTGTGGGTTTAAAATACCAACCGCCTTGCGCAGCCGCTCAGTTAAAATGATCTGTTCAAAATTGTCTCTTTCTGTTTTTTCAGCACCGGGAGCAATTGCCAAACCATGAATATACTCCCAACCCATTGGTTGAAGGGTTTCGATGGTGAAGGTTTCAATATGTGATTCGGTGATAGGTTTCATTGAATAATAATTTAAAATTTAAGACTTATCAAATGAGTAACCCAAATCGACAAAAATTTCTTCAAGTTCTTTATAATCCAAAGGCCATTTCGATTTCGCTATTTTTCTTTTAATCGATACAATCCAATAAATAAAGAGTATTAACGGTTGCTGATAAAGATATCTAGATGAACTTCTTTGCCTAATTTTATCAAAAACAAATTCATATTGTTGTACAAATTTTTTAACCGTTATAATATTAAAAATTTCGATTTCTGGTAAATATGCATCCAGTAAATAATCGCAAAGCCTTTTATCTATATTTAATTTGATATCATATGGAAATAAAGATGCTAATTCCGTTATTATCTTGCCGAACAAATTGGCATTATGTTTCAGACTATTGTTAACTTGAGTAAATAATTGATCTGTAATCTCTATTAATGCTATCGATTTAGCTACATATCGTCTAACCTCTGGGGATGCAGCAGTATTAGGCTTGTAAATAGTGTCGTGAGTAAGTTCACTGTAAGCATGTTGAAGCAAAGCCCTAATTTGTAATTCGATAGGCCTATTCGAAGTTATTATAATTTCATCTAATTGTAAATCTTCTTTATTCCGAATTATATAATGGTGAGATTGATAGCTAAAAAATTCTGGCTGCTTCTCTCTCTCTTTATCGAAATCTCTATCTTTTGAGAAAACGAATTCTGACAAAGTCTCAATTATATTACAAACTGAACTTGCTTGTTCTTCTAATAATACAACAATTCTGCCGCCTATTTTATCAGTAATATCAGAATAAGGATCTTTATACGTCTTACCTCTATAAAAAGCTTTTTGTATCAATGAATCTTCCCCTTTTAACCTAAATGAAATTGGAACCTTAAAAAATTTCGAAGAATCTATTTGCAATTTTGAAATAATAGAAGATGTGACAATATTACATGCATAATCAGCATATTTCTGCAGCATGATTTTTTCTGCCCGGTACCTTTTTAAAAATTCTATTTCATTCATCAATCATTATTTTCAATATGACCCCTTATTGTTACAATTGTTTGATCGTTGTCGCGGTCAGGTTGCATTGTAAGTAAATCATTAAAGTCATCGGCAGGAGCAATTATTTTCACTCGGTTTGAAAATGTTACTTTTCTTTGCCTTAATTTATTTTTTATGTAGGTATAGTCTTTACCAGCTGCATGTGTAGGAAAGGATTTTGATTCCATATAGTCAATATACTCTTGTTTTAATTCGTTAGTAGGTAAAAATTCATCTGCAAATGATTCTGTATGTATTACCTGCTCTTGGGACACTTTTATGTATGTAAACAATGCAGTATTTAATTCATTCCTTTCTTCATCTTCTATATCCGCAATTTTTATAAAATTTTTAGTTTCATAATAAAAGTCGGCTGTAAGCTTTTTGTCCGTAGGTGAGTAATTGCATCCAAGAAAATCTCTATAAAAATAGTAAGCTGCGTGTTGTGTTTCATTCCTCGTCATGTTATGATCATAAACATAAATTTTAAAATCAGTTCCGACTCTTTCCCCTACTGAATTTTCCGCATTACCAATTTCTATAAATATACCCAATTTATAAAGACGCTGTTGGGGCGTAAGTAATAAGTCAGTAATATATTTTAGTAATAATGTATCAGAAGAGGTTTCTTTTATGAATCCTTCATGAATTTCCGCTTTTATAATTCCCCAAAAGGGATAATTATTGATACCGGTAACTCCAGAAAATACTATAACAATACCCCAGGAATACTTCTCGTAGTCTGATTTTCCGCAAGTTTATATGTTATTTGCTTTGAATAGTCAACAAATGTTTCATCTTGTGTATTCAACAATGATGCGCCCAACTGAAAGGTTGAAGAAGCCGCTGAATCGTTCACATCCATTTCTATAGAATGCGAACTATCCCCCAATGCATTAACTATTCTATTCTGTAAAGTTTGAAGGCCTAATGGATCAAAAGTAGTAACCCTATCATTAAATTTAGGTTGAACAATCTGTCCGTCCTCATCTCTCTTAAAAATTTCATGTATTACTATTTTCTGAATTCTCAAATTGGCGAAGTAGGACATAATTTTATTTTTTGTTTTTTTAAATGAAGTATAAAGTGATTAATTATTATTTTTTACCCTCATCTCCCCACTCATTAATTTTGGCAAAAGCGCATCTCTTAATTGAGTGAGTGATTTTATTTGATGTGTATTTGATTTAATTTTATTCAAGGTATCAGAAGAAACTTTATTAAACTTATTTAATTTTTCTTCCGGTGGTTTTTTAAATTCAAATTTGGCAATATCAGATGGTTTTAATGAAGGATAAGCGCTTGTAGAACCTTCTGCAATCATATCAAAGTAATCTATTGCATCATTTCTTGTTAATAATAAATATAAAAAGTATTGGCTAATTCTTTTGCTTGTAATAACGCAAAAACCAGTGGACACAACAGTATTTTCTTTTACGTTATTTAGTAATCCATAGTGCCTTTGAATCGGTCTTACTAAAGAATAAACAATGTCATTATCTTTTACAATTCTTTGAGCTCGGCTTGGAGCATCTGATAAATTATAAGTTTCAAAATTCTCAATAACACCTTCGGTTATTGAGCCGGTATCTAAATATTCTATTACAGTAAACGGATAATTTCTTGATACTGTTAATTTGTTTATGTAAGCAAAATCTGAAACCTTTACCATTTCCCAACTCTCCTCCGCTTCCTCCACAAACCATTGCCTGAAAAGCGTTTCAGCTAATTGTTCTAAAGTTTTATTTTGGCGTTGCAGTAAATCTATTTTATCATCTAAGCTACTAAGGATAGAAACAATCTCATCCTGTAACTGATACGGGGGTAATTCAAAATCAAAATCGGCAAATTGCTTTGCATTTGCACCGGGTTGCGCAGAACCACTCATAACATTTTGAACAAACCCTTTCCATTCATAAGATTTTAATAGATAGCCAATATAAAATGGATTCGCGATTTCATTTTTTACCCGATACCTGATTAAATAGGATGCGAAAACAGCATGCGTTGCCCCTTTAATAATCGCATTGTATCCTGTAGTAGCGCCTGTTCTTGCAATAACAATATCCCCTTTTTCAAGTTTATACTTTTTTTCATTCCCCTTATTTATCTCACAATAGGGAACAGTTTCCCAATTTATTCTTTCTGGAACAATATCTGTAATCCGGAGAAACTTTGGACCAATCGGATTATTATTTGCGCTTGCAGTATATCCATAATTGATATCACTGCAAACATCTCCCAATTTATATTCTTTCCAGTCACTCATTATGCAGCCATTTTCAATTTATTTATATTTTCCGGTGTATGCCTTTGCGACCATAAAATAAAATCAGCGTTTTTACTTTTTAAAGCCTCTAAATATTCCGGCTGAATATCTTTTTCTTCGTCATTTATTGTTACCGATTTTACCACCTACTTTATTATCTTGTCAATCTATTGCGAAGTTTAATCATGTCCTGTGTGTTGTAAACAGTTCGAAAACGTTTTGCTTTCAATCCATCATATAACGGCTTATCACCTGTCCATAAACTTCCTTTCAAATATCTTGTCAATGCTACAAAGTCTAAGTCGTCCAAATCTATATCTTCAACCAAAATCTCCGCTTTTTCCCAATCGTTTTGTGGTATTAGTTCTTCATTGATAAATGTAAGCTTCGTCAACATTTTTTCGTAAGCAATTTCTATTTCATCGTCAGGCAGTTTGGAAATATTTTTGAGTTTGTTCCAGTGTTTGCGAATTTCAAAACGCATGTACCGGTTACTGTAAAATTCAAAAATGTTGTCAGAATTAAATATGAGGTCACCGATTGTTCCTTGGGAATTAAGCAGGCAGGAAAAAATGATGTTGGTGTCAACAATTATTTTCTTCATTTAATGAAGCGTTTACGGTTCTTCTTCCACCATCCTTTTTTTACATCGCTTGCCAGCTTGTCCACCTGTTCCTGTGTGGCTTTTGAATTCATGGTTGCTTCTTTATAAGTTAAGTAGTCAACAAGCCTTTGCAGGCCTGTAGTGTCCACTGAAGCAGGCAGACGAATAATTACTTCCCTGGATGTTCTTTCTATTAACATGATTGCTTTGCTTTTGTGATAAAATTAATTGAATTTTTTAACTTTCCATTCTTTCCAATCACTCATCAATCGTCTTTTGCATTTTTATTATCACCAAATAAATCAACAGCTTCAATGGCATCTATATCTGTACTTTCTTCATATTCGCCATCAAACCAACGGGAATCCGTTTTAGTTTTTATTTTACTTCTTTCAAATGCAAAATATCATTGTAGCCATCTTCATAGCCTCTTACCACCACTTGCACTTCTGGCGGAAATGTTTTTAAATGCTTTATTAATTGTGATGCAGCCATACTTTTTCCGGTATTATAATTTTTGCCAAATTAATTTTTATTCTTTCATTCAACTCCGCTTCTTCTGCAATTTGTTTTTCCAGTTCTGCTTTCAATTTTGTAAAGCGTTCTGCAAAATCAAAATCATCTTCATCATCAGGTAAGCCAACATATCTTCCGGGCGTCAGTACGTAATTTAGTTTTGCTATATCTTCAATAGTTGCCGATTTGCAAAAGCCCTGTACATCCTTATATTCGCCATTTTTATTTTTCCATTGATGATAAGTTTCAGCAATCTTTTCAATGTCATCATTACTAAAATCACGGTTGCGGCGATTTATCATGAAACCCAAATTTCTTGCATCAATAAAAAGTATCTCTTTATTGCGAACATTTTTATTACGATGAAGAAACCATAAGCAAGCAGGTATTGCTGCATTAAGAAATAATTTCGCAGGAAGATTTACAACACATTCTACTATATCATTTTCAATTAAGGCTTTTCTTATTTCACCTTCCGTATTCGTTTGCGATGTTAGCGAACCTTTACTTAAAACAAATCCTGCTTTTCCGGTTGGCGCCAAATGATAGAGGAAATGTTGTATCCACGCATAGTTGGCATTACCAGCCGGAGGCACTAATTTTTCTCCCAACACTTTCCATCTTGCATCATCGCGCAGCAATTCGCCGCTCCAGTCGCTGTCATTAAAAGGAGGATTGGCAATAATATAATCAGCTTTTAAATCCTTATGCGCATCGTTTAAAAAACTTCCTTCATTATTCCATTTTACATTGCTGCTGTCAATGCCACGTATCGCGAGGTTCATTTTACACAATCGCCAAGTAGTCTGGTTGCTTTCCTGTCCATAAATGGATATATAATCTTCGGGATTAAGTGAAAGTTTCTTCCCATTATTTTTACGGTAATGATCCTGGTGGTGCTTAATAAATTTTTCACTTTGTACAAACATGCCACCGCTTCCGCAACAAGGGTCAAATACGCGCCCTTCAAAAGGCTCTAACAAAGTAACCAAAAGTTTCACCACGCTTTGAGGGGTATAGAATTGACCGCCTTTTCTTCCTTCAGCCAGGGCAAACTCGCCAAGGAAGTATTCAAATACTTTACCCAATAAATCTTTACTCTGCGCTTCTTTGGTTCCTAATGTTGCAGTACTTACTAAATCCACCAATCCACCAAGGTTTTGCTTATCTAATTTTTCCTGTGCATACACTTTGGGCAAAACACCTCTCAAAGAAACATTGTCTTTTTCTATCGCCTCCATGGCTTCGTCAATATCTTTTCCAATAGTTGGAAGTTTTGCGCTGCCTTGCAGCCATTTCCATCTTGCTGAAGGCGGCACATAAAAAACCTTTTCGGCAGTGTATTCATTTTTATCTTCCGGATCTGCCCCTTCGCTTACCTGCGCAATTAATTTATCGTGTAATTCCTGGAAAGCATCAGAAATATATTTAAGGAATATGAGGCCAAGTACTACATGTTTATACTCTGCAGCATCCATATTCTTGCGCAGCTTATCAGCGAGTTTCCAGAGTTTTTTCTCTAAAGATTCTTCTTTTACCTCTTTTGCTTTTTTAGCCATTATAAATATTACCGTTTTTAGTTGCCGCTCTGTGAAAAGTTAATTTCGATTAATAAAATTAATTCTAATTGAGTAGGAGTTTATCTTTTGGATTACTGATTTCAAATATACAATAAAATGAGTTTCAAATATTTCAAAGCGAAAATGAAAATCCTCCTTATATATCTGCCTGCTGGTAGGCAGGTTTGTTTACTGTTTTCAGTGTTGCCAACCTTCCAAAGGTTTGCAACACTTATTCAAAAGGCCCAGTAATGGCGTATGAGGCATAGCCAGAAGCCAAGCCAACTTGTGCCATGTAATGCTAACCGCACCTTAATTCCGCCAACCACTCTTTTATAATAAAGCTTATTGCACCTAAAAAAGATACATCGCTCTTTTCTTTGACACAAGAAGGCTTTCGCACCTGCCCGCTCCTCATTCTTGCGCCAATGCAAATTTCTTTTATGTGCTTGGACAGATTGGTGGAAAACATCTCTAAAATAATGAAAGAAAAAAAGATAACGCCGGAGGAGCTAAGTATTATGGCTTTTAATACAGATTATAGCGACACTTTGAAATATCTGAAAGGCGAAATAACCCTGACTTTGCTTACCATATTAAAATTTGCTGCCGCTCTTGATGTTGAGATTTGGGAATTAATTTGATAGCGAGGAGGAAATGGCAAGCAAAAGTAGAACGAGTACCTCCGTTTGTGCATGGATGTTATACTATAAATTTTAAAGTAAGCGAACAAATAAATTGATTCTTATTTTGACAGAGCATGTGGTAAAAGTATTTGAATGCGAATATGCATTATTGGTATGCGGATTTGGTTTTGCGGTAAAGGGAGGAATAAGAGGGATTTGTATTTTCTTCAATAAAGAATTATCTGTTTAGTAAGCAATTGCGATTAGCCATGTATGTTATGCTGTTTAAATTTTGTAGTAAACGAAAAAATATGTGAAATTTCTATTTTCTATTTTCTATTTGTAAATGTGCGAAAAATAAATAATTGCGTTTGTTTAATGATTGCGTTTGCCTTAAAAAGGCATTTTTTGTTGAAAGGAAAGGTATGCGGGAAAATGCGTATTTTTGAGAAAGATAAAAAATAAATATGGAAACAGTATTAAATAATCCGCATTTGAACGAACAACAGGTTTTGATGCTGCGTTTACTAAAGAAACCACTGCCTGAGGAAGATTTTATTCAAATGCGCAGGCTGGCTGTACAACTTCTGGCTAAGCAAATTGAAGATGTTACCGATAAGTGGGAATTAGAAAATAATATTACTGAGGAAACCTATGAAAAATTAAGCAAAGGGCATTTCCGCTCAAAATCTTCTAAATAGCCACAATGAGGATTGTTTTAGATTCAAATGTTTTGCTGGTAGCTTTAGGTAAACACAGCCGGTATAAATTAATATGGCAGGCTTTTGTAAAAAGCATATATAAAGTTGTTGTATCAGAAGATATTTTACACGAATATGAAGAAATTCTTCTTGAACATGCCGCTCCGGGCATTGCAGATTTGGTATTGGAATCTTTTGTTGAGTCGCCCGATGTAATTTATCAGCGTATCTTTTACAATTGGAATGCCATTCTTGCCGACCTTGATGATAATAAATTCATTGATGCGGCAGTTGCTGGCGATGCAGATTTTTTAGTAACTAACGATGCACATTTTAATGAAGCAAAGAAATTGGAATTTCCTGTTGTTAAAATAATCAACGCAGATAAATTTTTGGAGATATTGAAGAAAGGAAAATAAT
>DATKQQ010000152.1:0-16805 GCA_035532615.1 Hanamia sp. | reverse complement strand
TGTTTGCATTTCACTACATGGGCTTGTAAAAGCGCTGCATTGAAAGTAGGGAACCCAAACAACGCCATTTATCTTGCAACCAAAAGTATTAGCGCCTGTTTGTGTAATAGGAGGCAATACGTTGGGTGGAAGGTTTTTTTTTGCAGCTAGTGCAAAAAAGAAAAACAAATGCAATGGCAAAAAGAATATATATATTTTTCATACAACAGCTCTTTAATAGTGACAGATAATTTTACAGATGGTTACTGTATTGCGGCGGGCTGTGTTCATCTACTATGAAAAAAAATGTGTTCATTTTTCAGCAATTAAAAAGCAGTAAAAAAATTTTCTTAAAAGCATTTTTCAAGATATTGACAACGAAAACTTCCTTTTCGCTGCATGTAATCAAAGATTTTGTAGCAATTCAGCTTAAAAAAGTTATTCACAAATTTGGTTTATTTGCAATTTGAAACTTGAAGAACCAATTTACTTAAGGCGGGGAATGAACAACTCCGTAAAGAAAATATTGAATTAAAAAAGCTTTTACAGGAAGTTTTAAACAAATATAAGAATAGTAGTAACAGCAGTAATTTCCAGGGTTTAAAACTGTTGCATACATAGTTTCTTTTTTTTCAAGTAAAAAGTAATTATCCTTAACAAAATTTATTCTTATAATCCGAATTAAAAAACTTTTTCGACGCCTGGCTCAAAATACTCGACGCCTGGTACGAATCACACGATATTTGGACTATTATATCAAAATAGAAAAAAGCTGCCCAAGGCGAGATTGTCATTTTTTGAAATGCTCCTATTAGAAACATTTTAAAATGTTGGCAACGAAAACTTTCTTTTCGTTAGATGAGGCTGAATAATTTTTTACTATAACTAATAGAAACCCAGTCAGGCCAGTCATCAGGGTGGCCTTATTACCGCTGGGCTAACACAATCAGAAATAATTGTAAAGTTATCTCCTGTTTAGGTTTTAAAATTTAAGAGACATCAAAATAATAATAGCCTTTTTGTGGAGTATAACTTTTCTTGTGCAAACGATTGATTACCTAATTCATATTATTAATCATTAGTTTTAAAAATATTTTGAGATTTATATAAATTAAATGGAATAAGTAATTTTTAATACTATATAAGATGAAAAGAAAATTGATCTTTCTTATTTTATTATTAACAGGTTTTTCTGCCTTTTCGCAGGAAATTCCTTATGCCAATTGTGATGGTTGCTGGAATCCCGATTCTCTCGGTAATCATCGGGTAGTGTTAGAATACAACGGAACTAGTAAAGTAGCTAAGGCAACTATTCTATGGAGAAGAAGGGATGAACAGCCTGAATTAAAAAGAATCATTGTGGAGGATGCTGCTACTCATCAAAAAGTATTGAATGTAAAATCGGGTACGCTTAATCGTGAATATGGTGAAATTTATTTTGAACCCGTTACCGGCAAAGGGATTTATTATGTGTATTATATGCCTTATAAAAATGAAGGCCGTTCCAATTATCCTAAAGGCATTTATTTAAAACCTGAAAATACGGCTTCTGAAGAATGGCTTACAGATGTTGATAATGATAAAAATATTCCATTGGCAAAGGTTACGGAATTTCAATCCATCAATGCATTCAACAGTTTTTATCCAATGGAAGTTATTGCAACAAAAAATGAGACGGATCGGTTAATTGAGGAAAACAAAAATAAACCGTTTTTAATTTTCCCGGAAGACCGCCTGCACTCGATCCGTATGAAAAATGATTTACCCGAAAGATGGATTGAGAGAGGATTACAGAATACTTTTAAGGATACAACAATGAAAGGCGAAAATTTTGCGTATCAATTAGGCGTGTATGCTTTGCAGGATATAAAAAATATAAAATTGCATTTTTCCGAACTAAAAACAAATAGTGGAAAAATCATTTCTACTAAAGATATATCATGCCTCAATACCGATGGAACCGATTATAGAGGAAATCCTATGCACAAAGTAGTAAATGTTGATAAAGGCAAAGTGCAGCCATTGTGGTGTCTGATTGATGTGCCCCAAAATACGTCACCCGGTAAATATTTTGGAAAAGTAAAGGTAACATCAGATGATAATTTGTATGCTAAAGAAATCAACATAGAATTGGTTGTAAAAAATAAAATCGCTATCAATCACGGCGTAAATGAACCCTTGAAAATGAGCCGGCTGACATGGCTTAACTCTACGATGGCGCAGGCTAACACGGTGATTGCACCTTATACTCCATTAATAGTTTCAGGTAATACTATAAGCCTGTTAGGAAGAAAAGTAATGCTTGATGATAATGGACTCCCCAAACAAATTCAAACTTTTTTTACATCTGAAATGACAGGTTATCAATCTCAGCCTAATAATCTTTTAGCAGAAGGGATGCATTTTCATTTTACCAAAGCATCCGATTTAAAAGATATAAAAATGAAAAAAGGCGGAGTGAAGTTCACGTTGCGTCAGCCTGGAACCGTGCAGTGGACCGCTGTTAATATTTCCGATGATTTGAAAATGGAAGTGGAAGGTTCATTGGAGTTTGATGGTTTTGTTTCTTACAAAGTAAAAGTGACTGCATTAAAAGATATTGATTTGAGCAATATTACCATGCACATTCCTTTTGAAAAAAATGAAGCAAAATATATTATGGGCCTGGGTTTGAAAGGAGAGAAACGCCCGGATAGTGTTTTATGGAAATGGGATGTAGCCAATAAAAACCAGGATGGCACATGGATAGGCAATGTAAACGCAGGATTGCATTATTCGCTGCGCGATCAAAATTATGTTCGCCCGTTAAATACCAATTTTTATTTGCAAAAGCCCTTGTTGTTGCCTGCTTCCTGGGGAAATGAGAACAAAGGAGGTATTGATATTTTTGAAAAAGGAAAATCAATTTTGTCTGATAATTATAGTGGCCCGCGAAGCATGAAGAAGGGAGACGTTTTGTATTATGATTTTAATTTGCTGATCACTCCCTTTCATCCGATAAATACTGATTTTCAATGGGCTAATAGATTTTATCATGCTTACAGTCCGATAGCTACCGTCAAGGCTACCGGGGCTACCATCATAAATATCCATCATGCTACTGCCATTAATCCTTATATCAATTATCCGTTTATTGCGTGGAAGGCAATGAAGGCATATATTGATTCCGCTCACGCTGTAGGATTGAAAGTGAAAATTTACAACACCATTCGTGAACTGTCTGACCATGCTTATGAAACGTTTGCTATGAGAAGTCTGAATCACGAAATTTATTCTGCCGGAAAAGGCGGTGGCTTTAGCTGGCTTCAGGAACACATCGGCTCTGATTATATTCCGGGCTGGTTTGTACCTGAATTAAAAGATGCCGCCATTATCAATAGTGGCATGAACCGCTGGCACAATTATTATGTAGAAGGAATGAACTGGCTCGTGCAAAAGGTAGGTATTGATGGAGTTTATCTCGATGACGTTGCGTTTGATCGCGTTACCATGAAAAGAATAAAAAGAGTATTGACAAGAGACGGCCATCCTGGAATTATTGATTTGCACTCTGCCAATCAATATGATAAAGCGGATGGATGGAATAACAGCGCTAATTTGTACATGGAACATTTTCCATACATCAATAGATTATGGTTCGGAGAATATTTTGATTATGAACACAATTCACCTGATTTTTTCCTTACAGAAGTGAGTGGAATTCCTTTTGGATTGATGGGAGAAATGCTTCAAGGTGGTGGCAATCCATGGCGTGGAATGATCTACGGAATGACTAACCGCCTGCCGTGGAGCGATAACGCAGACCCTCGCCCTATCTGGAAATTATGGGATAGTTTTGGAATGCAGGGAACACAGATGATCGGTTACTGGAGCGATAATTGCCCGGTAAAAACGGATAATGATAAAGTGCTGGTAACAGTTTATAAAAAGAAAGGCGCTGCATTAATTTCCATTGCAAGTTGGGCTGATGATGATACAGATGTGCAATTAAAAATTGATTGGGAAAAATTAGGAATAGATCCTTCGAAAGCAACAATCACCGCGCCCGAAGTAAAGAATTTTCAGCCTGCAAGAGTTTTTAAAGTGGGTGAAAAAATTCCGGTGGAAAAAGGAAAAGGATGGTTGTTGATAATCAGATAAAAATTATTCTATTAAACTTTTTTTAAAAATTAATTTTTGGATTACGATTCCTTTGCCAATAGAAACTTTCGTTTTCGCAGTTTGCCTATCCCGGGCAGAAACCGGTAACAATATGTGAATGAAAAAGTTTTTTTTAATTTTATTTTAAGTAAGTGAAGCAATAAACAAACCTACTACCTATGGAAAGGCATGTAATTATTTGTAATTCCTCTTTTTATTTCTTTAAATTTTTTCTTTTGAAAAACCATCTCCGTCTAAAAAAGAAAACCTCCCTCGGCGTTTTTATTTATTTTTGAAGATAATTTAAAAATATATGAGCCAATTTTCAGAACACAATTTCAAAAATGAAAAAGCATTAGTAAGGGTTGATTTTAATGTGCCTCTTGATGGGCATTTTAATATTACTGATGATACCAGGATGCGCGCTGCGGTTCCAACCATTCAAAAAATTTTAAAAGATGGTGGGAGTATTATTTTAATGTCGCATTTGGGGAGACCTAAAGGCGGCCCTGAAGATAAATTTTCATTGAAACATTTATTACCGCATTTAAAAGAATTATTGCCGGGCGCCACGGTTTTATTTGCTACTGATTGCATTGGCGCTGAGGCACAGCAAAAAGTCAAAGAATTAAAACCTGGTGAAGTATTACTCCTTGAAAATCTTCGTTTTTATAAAGAAGAAGAAAAAGGCGATGAAGCTTTTGCGAAGAAATTAAGCGACTTGGGTGATGTTTATGTAAATGATGCATTTGGAACGGCTCATCGGGCACATGCTTCTACGGCTGTTATTGCGCAGTTTTTTCCAAAAGATAAAAAAATGTTTGGCTTGCTGATGAACGCCGAAGTGTCCAATGCTGAAAAAGTGTTGCATAATTCTGAAAAACCATTTCTTGCAATTATAGGAGGGGCAAAGGTTTCAGATAAAATTCTTATTATAGAAAATCTCTTAAATAAGGCTTCAGATATCATAATTGGCGGTGGCATGGCCTATACTTTTTTTAAAGCAATGGGTGGAAAAATAGGAAATTCTCTTTGTGAAGATGACAAACTTGAAAAAGCAAACGAATTACTGAAAAAAGCTGAAGAAAAGGGTGTATGCATTCATTTGCCTGCAGATTCTATTATTGCTGATAAATTTAATGCAGATTCGATGGTATCGGGCTCATTAAGCAATGATATCCCGGATGGCTGGATGGGACTTGATATTGGTGAGATGGCTTGTGAAACTTTTAGTAAGGTTATTCATCATTCAAAGACTATTTTATGGAACGGGCCAATGGGCGTTTTTGAGATGGAACATTTTAAACATGGCACAAAATGTATAGCAGAAGCTGTTGCAGAAGCTACATCAAACGGAGCATTCAGTCTTGTTGGCGGTGGCGATAGTGTAGCCGCGGTTAATGAATTCGGTCTTGCCGATAAAGTAAGTTATGTTTCCACTGGTGGTGGCGCTTTGCTCGAATATTTTGAGGGAAAAGAATTGCCGGGGATAAAGGCGGTGAAGGAATAAGCAATTAGGGGCTTAGTAAAATCAGTATCAAATAAATGAAAACAAAAAATAAAAAAGACAAAGTAAATATCATCACGCTTGGATGCAGTAAAAATATGGTTGACAGCGAAGTATTGAGTGGACAATTAGCGGCAGCCGATATTAATGTTTTGCACGAAAGTAAAAAGCTTGATCATAATATTGTTGTAATAAACACTTGTGGATTTATTGACCTAGCCAAACAGGAAAGTATCAATACTATTCTTGAGCAGGTAGAATTAAAAAAACGGGGAAAGCTTGATAAAGTCTATGTTACAGGTTGCCTTAGCGAACGCTACAAACAGAACCTGGAAGAAGAAATTCCTGAAGTGGATGCCTATTTTGGCACCATGGAATTACCTTTTTTGTTGAGAAAATTTGATGTGGATTATAAAGCAGAATTAGTGGGCGAAAGACTTTTAATCACGCCTAACCACTATGCTTACCTGAAAATAAGCGAAGGCTGTAACCGCACCTGTGCGTTTTGTGCCATTCCTTTAATGCGGGGAAAACACATAAGCCGCCCGATCGAATCATTGGTGGATGAAGCAAAAAAATTAGTATCGCGGGGTGTAAAAGAAATTATGCTGATAGCACAGGAGCTTACTTATTACGGTTTGGATATTTATAAAAAGAGAGAACTTCCAAAATTGCTTCATGCCCTGGCAGATATTCCGGGATTAGAATGGATAAGATTGCATTATGCGTATCCTTCTAAATTTCCAATGGAAATTATTGATGCGATGAAAGAACGGGAAAACATTTGTAACTATCTCGATATGCCTTTGCAACATGCGAGCAATCGGATTTTGAAAGCCATGAAACGTCAAATTACAAGAGAAGAAATGGAAGATATTATCGGAGAGATAAAATCGAAGATCCCTGGAATTTGCCTGAGAACCACGCTCATAGCCGGTTTCCCCGGCGAAACTCTGGATGATGTGGAAGAATTAAAAACATTTTTGAAGAAAATAAAATTCGACCGCGTTGGAATTTTTACTTATTCTCATGAAGAAAATACTTCTGCACATGATTTAATGAATGATGTTTCAGAAGACGAAAAGGAGAGAAGGGTACAGGAAATAATGGAAGTGCAGCAGGAAATATCTTATCAGAAAAATGAAGAAAAAATAGGGGAAGTTTTTAAAGTAATTATTGACAAAAAGGAAGCAGGGAAATATTTGGGACGAACTGAATTTGACAGCGTGGAAGTGGATAATGAAGTAATCATTAATTCAGAAATTAAACTAACGCCGGGCAATTTTGTGAATGTAAAAATTACAAATGTTTTTGATTATGACCTGGAGGGAGAGGTGGTCTAAAAATATCTTGTATCCCTGTTTTTCTTTTCCATCCTGGAAAAGAAACTGTTATCATATTGAAAATAACATTTAACATACATTTTTTTTCATCTCATTTACATTTGTTTTTTTCAATATAAATATTCTTTATGAAATTGATAAAGATACTTTCAATTTTCCTCTTATTTATTTCTCCAACTCTTTTTGCGCAGCAGAATTTGAATGATACCTTGCCGTTGGATCCTCTTGTAATAGTTGGCAAACTCAGCAATGGCCTCACTTATTACATTCGCCAAAACAAAAAGCCCGAACAAAAAGTAGAATTGAGACTGGTAGTAAATGCAGGTTCTATTCTTGAAGACGATGACCAGCAAGGCCTCGCCCATTTAACCGAACACATGGCTTTCAACGGCACTACTCATTTTAAAAAGAACGATATCATTTCTTTTTTGCAATCAATAGGTGTTGGCTTTGGAAGCGATTTGAATGCTTCAACAGGTTTTGATGAAACAATTTATAGGCTTTCCATACCTACAGACAAGCCTTCCAATATTGATAAAGGTTTTCAAATATTGGGAGACTGGGCGCATAACGTAACTGATAAAGCTTCTGATATTGATGAAGAACGTCCGATTGTTTTGGAAGAAAGCAGGCTTGGGAAAGGCGCGCAGGACAGGATCAATAAAAAAAT
Source organism: Hanamia sp. (assembly GCA_035532615.1). Taxonomy (GTDB): domain Bacteria; phylum Bacteroidota; class Bacteroidia; order Chitinophagales; family Chitinophagaceae; genus Ginsengibacter. Next base: position 9,166 of record DATKQQ010000152.1, on the reverse strand, counting down.
CTTTCCTCTTTTATATGCAGATTCCAAATATGCACACAGGCTTCCTATCGGGATTGACAGCATTGTGAGAGATGCGCCATATTCTGTTATCAGAAAATTTTATAAAGATTGGTATCGCCCCGATTTAATGGCTGTGATAGTAGTCGGCGATATTGATCCGGCTAAAGCGGAAAAATTGATTAAGAAATATTTTAACGATATTAAAAATCCTGTAGATGAAAGGCCGAGAGTTTATGCTGATGTGCCACCTTATCAAAAAAGCGTTGCTGCTGTAGTTACCGATAAAGAAGCAACGAGTTATGCTTTCCAGGTTCATTATTCTGCCGAAAAGGTAAAACCGATAGTTACTCTTGGCGATTATAAAAATGATTTGATCAAAGATATTTTTTCAGATCTTTTCAATCAGCGTCTTCGCGAACTTACCCAGAAGGGAAATCCTCCATTTGTATATGCGGTAACAGATTTTGGTTCAGATGCCAGAGGATATGAAGCTTTTCAGGCCTATATAGGAACAGGAAACAACGATAGCCTTACGGGATTAAAAGCATTCCAGGAAGAATTGGAAAGGGTAAAAAAGTATGGTTTTACGAAACCTGAACTGGAAAGAGCTAAGGCCGATATGCTTAATAATATTCAACAGGCCTTTAATGAGAAAAACAAAACTGAATCGGCAAATTATGTGGAAGAATATATCGATAATTTTTTATCACACGACGCTATTCCCGGCGTAGCTAATGAAGAAAAATATTATAAGCGCCTATTACCTCAGATTACTTTGGAAGATGTGAATTCTATTGGAGCAAAATTAAATCAAAATGCCAATGAATTTATAGCACTCACCGGACCTCAGCCTGCTGCAGGAAGGACTTTGCCTACCGATGCTGAAATCCTTGCTGTAAAACATGAAGTGAGTAAAATGGATATAAAACCTTATGTGGGAAAAACTATTTCAACTTCGTTATTAACCAAAATTCCTGTTGCAGGAAGGATTATTTCTACCCAAAAGAACGCTCTTTTAGGCACCACTAATTTCACATTAAACAACGGAGTAACTGTAACTTTTAAACATACTGATTTTAAAAATGATGAGGTTTTAATGAGCGCTGTAAGGGCTGGCGGGAAAAACAATTATGGGATAAGCGATAAATATAATGTTGAATATATGATACCGGTTATCAATAGCATGGGTGTTGGGAATTTTTCTCCTGTTGATTTAAACAAAGCGCTTAGTGGAAAAACAGTTACAGTGCGTCCTTCTTTTGGAGCCTTATCAGAAGGATTTAGTGGTAGCAGTTCTTTAAAGGATGTAAAGTCTTTGATGCAACTTATTTATTTGTATGGTACATCTCCCCGTATGGATACTACTTTATTCAGATCTTTTGTTCAAAGGAATAAAGCACAACTTGCATTTTTAAGCGCTAATCCCCAGGTGGTTTTTATTGATAGTTTGTTTAAAGTATTATATCATCATAGCCCTTTGGCGCCCATCGCTGTTCCTAAAGCTTCCTATTTTGATCATTTGGATCTTGACAGGATCATGCAGATCTACAAAGAAAATTTTGAAGATGCCAATGAAATGCATTTCACTTTTGTAGGAAGCATCAGCGAAAACGAACTGAAACCTCTGTTAGAAAAATATATTGCAAGCCTGCCTGTCACCAAAAAGAAATTTCATTATATAGATAATAAATTGCGGCCGGTACAAGGGAAGGTGGATGTGAATGTATATAAAGGGAAAGAGCCCAAAGCCCTTATCATAGGGATTTACAGCGGCGAAGTGCCCTATTCAGATGAATTGGATTTAAAAGCACAGGCCATCAGTGAAATATTAAATATCAGAATTATAGAGAATTTAAGAGAAAAAATGCAGGGGATTTATGGCGGTGGAATTCCGGTTGAGTTTGAAAAAATTCCTTATTCGCATTATACTTATTTTCTGCAATTGCCCTGCGGCCCGGAAAAGGTAGATACTCTTTTTCAGGCAGCCAATGCCGAGATCCAAAACCTTATAAAAAATGGCCCTAAAAAAGAAGACCTTGAAAAAGTAAAAAAACAATGGGAAGAACAACATAAAGTACATATAAAAGAAAATGAAGCATGGCTTGCCCAACTTCAAAGTTTTTATTTCCCCGGTGATAATCCTGATTATTTTATTAATTATGATAAATATGTTGATGCCTTAACAGCAAAGGAAATTCAGGTAGCGGCTAAATTATTATTGTCAACCAAAAATGTAGTAACAGCGATTTTACGTCCTGAAAAGGAAAGCAAATAATCTTTTATTATGAGTTTTGTTGTAAATGTTTGAGGAAATATTTTATGAACATAGAAGAATTAAGAGAGTATGTGTTATCATTAAAAAACGTAACCGAAAGTTTTCCTTTTGGAGAAGACACGCTGGTTTTTAAAACCAATCACAAAATTTTTTTACTGGTTTCTTTATCATCTTCCCCTTTGCAGTTCAATATAAAATGCGATCCGGATTATGCAATCGAATTAAGAGAACAATATTCGTGTATATTACCAGGCTACCACATGAATAAAAAACACTGGAATACTATTATAATTGATGGAACATTAACAAAAACACAATTAAAAAATTTTATTAAAGATTCTTATGAACTTGTTGTCGGAAAAATAAGCAATCTCTAATTAGCAGATAATTGGCTGATTAAATTCGTTTACTTTTGGCACTTAATTTCATTTACATTTTTGTGGCAGTATGAAGATTATTGATTGGTATATTATTAAAAAATTTGTTGTTACTTTTCTTTTTTGCATAATTGCGCTAACCGTGATTGTAATCATTGTTGACCTAAGTGAAAAAACGGATGATTTTGCTAAGACTGGTCTTTCGTTCAAACAAATCATTACGCAATATTACTTTGGTTTTCTTCCAAGGATAGATGCCATGCTTTTCCCTCTCTTTATTTTTATTTCGGTAATATTTTTCACTTCCAAAATGGCTAACCGCTCAGAGATAATTGCCATATTGAGTACAGGGGTCAATTTTGGCAGGGTATTGCGTCCTTACATCGTAGTAGGGTTCTTGTTTACGGCCTTTTTATGGTGGTGCAATCAATACGTATTACCACCTGCCAATGAAAAATGGGCGAATTTTACATCAAGATATATTGACATGAATTATGGCGGCTATGTCAATACTTCTACTATCAGTAATAAATATTTTAAACTGGATTCATTTTCGTATGCGGGTATCCGTTATTATGACACTACCAGTAAATCAGGAAGCAATTTTTTTATTCAGAGGTTTCATAAAACAAACCTGGTTTATAACTTAAGGGCGTTAAATATTACCTGGGATACCGCAACCAAAAAATGGCGTTTAAATAACATACAGGAAAGATGGATAAACGGCCTTCATCAGAAGTTAAAGGATACTTCTGTAATGCAAATGAATTTTAATTTCAAACCGCGCGACCTGAAGGTAGATGTATATATGAAAGATAAATTAACTACGCCGGAATTGGATGAATTTATAAAACTTGAAAAAATTCGCGGTTCAGGAGATGTAAATTCACTATTGCTGGAAAAAAATAACCGGAACGCTAACCCGGTTTCTGTTTTTATCCTCACCATCATTGGAGCGTGCATTGCCTCAAAAAAGATCCGTGGCGGCAGTGGCTTTCACCTTGCTCTCGGCGTTTTGCTATGTGTGCTTTATATTTTGGTAGGCAGGTTTGCATCTGTTTTTGCAATGAAAGGAAATTTTAATCCTTTCATTGCCGCTTGGTTACCTAATGCTGTTTTTGGAATCCTTGCCTGGTATTTATACAGGAAGGCTTCGCAATAAACCGTTGATTCAAAATATTTGTTTTGTTGAAAAGCAGCTATAAGATTAACTTTATCGCTGTTGAATTTTATTATAAAAACCAATCACATTTACAACGATTTTATATTATGGGAGTAATCAAAGACAAATTTAAAGTGAAGGCGGATATCATGGCCGATGAAGTAAAAGATATCGTAAAAAACTATGGAGACAGAATTATTGGAGAAGTAAAATTATCACAGATTTACCAGGGAATGCGTGGTATGACAGGCCTGGTAACAGAGACTTCGCTTCTTGATCCGCAGGATGGAATTCGATTTCGTGGATATTCCATTCCTGAGTTAAAAGAAAAACTTCCAAAAGCCGAAGGAGGAAATGAGCCTTTACCCGAAGGATTATTTTATTTAATGCTTATAGGAGAGTTGCCTACAAATGAAGATGTGCAGCAAATGACGAATGTATGGCAACGGAGAAGCCATGTGCCAAATTTTGTCTTTGACACTATTGAATCATTGCCAGAGGCAGCGCATCCGATGACTCAATTTGTTGTGGGTATCATGGCCCTACAGACTCAAAGTCAGTTTGCCGAAAAGTATGCAGATGGGATGAGCAAAAAAGATTACTGGTCGGCAACTTTTGATGATGCTATGGATTTAATAGCGAGACTTCCCCGAATTGCAGCGTATATATATCGTCGGAAATATAAAAATGGCAAGCATATACAACCCAATGGTTTGCTTGATTGGGCAGGAAATTTTGCACACATGATGGGGTTTGAGGACGAAAGTTTTCAGGAATTGATGCGGCTTTACATGACCATTCATTCAGATCATGAAGGAGGAAATGTTTCTGCGCATACTACTCATTTGGTAGGTTCAGCATTGAGCGATCCGTATCTTTCATTTGCAGCGGGGATGAATGGGCTGGCAGGCCCTTTGCATGGGCTTGCAAACCAGGAAGTGATCAAATGGATTTTTGAAATGCAGAAAGAAATAGGAAGCGATCTTCCCTCTAAAGAACAAATTGGAGCTTATGTAAAGAAGACGCTTGCAGAAGGAAAAGTAGTGCCGGGTTATGGGCACGCCGTTCTAAGAAAAACTGATCCACGTTTTGAAGCGCAAATGGAATTTGGAAAGAAGCACATGCCAGATGATAAACTGGTACAAACAGTTTGGAATATTTACGAAACGGTACCACCTATTTTACAATCAATCGCTAAAATAAAAAATCCGTGGCCTAATGTAGATGCCCATAGCGGCGCTTTGCTGGTTCATTACGGGATGGTGGAATATGAATTTTATACCGTTTTATTTGGAGTGGCAAGATCTCTTGGCGTTCTGGCAAGCCTTTGCTGGGACAGGGCTTTGGGCTATCCGCTCGAAAGACCAAAATCAGTTTCTAACCGTTTAGTAAAACTTTGGCTCGAAGGAAAAGAAGAAATCTGGGGTGATTAAAAATGTTTTTAAGACTATTTAATTCAGTTTTATATTTGCGGGCTGAAAAGGGGGATTAGCTCATCTGGTAGAGCGCAAGCATGGCATGTTTGAGGTGATCGGTTCGAGTCCGATATCCTCCACAAATTAGCTGGCACATTGCTGGCTTTTTTATAAAACATTAATTCAAGTTGGAAAATTTCCCAGTTCTGTTGACGGGAGTTCTGAAAACAAATCCGGTTTAATTTTTGTTTTAATGTAAAGTAGTGTTTACCATTTTCTTTATTAAAAAAACAATTCATTAAACTTTTCTTTAAAAATTTTATCTATAAATAAAAACCACATCAAATGAAAAAGATTATTTTCTTTTTAAGTACTTTATTTGTTATTTTATTATTTGTTTCCGGATGCGGCCCATCGGCTGTTGTTGTAAGGGAGAGACCTATGCCAACGGGATATTCCCATCCATTGGCTCCTGGGCCCAATTATATTTGGGTTAGCGATGAATGGATTGTTCGTGGCGGAAGGTATGAGTATCGCAAAGGTTACTGGGTAGCAGCACGTCCTGGACATTTACATTACATTGGAGGGCATTGGCAACATAAAAGACGCGGTTGGTTCTGGGTGCGTGGCTATTGGAGAAGATAAGATTTTTAAATTTTAACTGGGGTGCATTTATAAAGGGACACAAACCGGAATATTTCTTAAACTTTTAGAAACCGTTTATTAAAAAATTCCGGCTTGTAGTTCTTTTTCTTTAATATTGAATGCTCAACCCTTTACTATGAAAAAATTATTATTTGTAGGGCTAACCTTTCTTTCTTTGCATGTCTTTTCTCAAAGAAAATTTGATCCTAACTCCGATCATGAAAATTTTTTTAGAATTGGCGCCAAGGCCGGTGTTAATATCAATAGGATAAATGGCGAATCTTATAATTCAGGTTTCAATTATAATTATCTCCTGGGCGCATTCATGCAATTTAATTTTTCAAAAAGATTTGGCTTTCAGCCGGAAATAAATTTTGTTCAATCAACTGCTGAATTCTCCAATGATGCCTCTACGGTTTACGACGATCTTTTCAGCGATGGCAGCCAGCGAAAGGCAAAGTTGGATTATTTAAAAATTCCATTGCTTTTGAACATAAATGTAGGGCCAAGTAAAAGAGTAAAACTTCAGGTGGGCTCGCAGGTTGGCGGACTGCTCAAACAAAGTATTGATAGTTTAAAAACCGGTCAAAATCTATTTAAAAAGGGCGATTGGTCGGCAGTCGGCGGACTTTGGATACAACTGCCATTCATAAATTTTGGGGCCAGGTACGAAATAGGACTTTCCAATTTGAATGATATTGATAATTCTGAGAAATGGAAAAGCCAGGCATTCACCATATTTGTAGGTTTTACATTATAGATTTCTGATTTGTATCCCCAACCCTTTACGAATCGGAACGCGAGTGGATTAAATTTGGATTAGGCTCCCACGCCGGTTCAGGTATCCAAACCTGCGACAGCACGTTACAATTTCTGATTAGAAATGAATAAATATTGATTCGATTTCAGCAGCAGCAATAATGTTGAATGTAAATAAATATTGGCTATAAAGGAATTTTAACAAATTTGCCTTTCCCCTGTAAGTTTCCATGACTAATCGGATAGGTGTGCAAAATAAATTTTTCCTTGATATTATTTTTCAAAAGAAAAAGCTACCTCAATGGTAGCTTTTTTTGATTCGTTTCTTTAAGAATCGACTTTTTGTTTGAAGAAGAATTAGAGAAATAATTCGTAATATTTTTTTATTTATGTCTATTATGGGCTTGCCTATTATGTTTCTTTTCATACCGACGTTGCGCTTTTCTGCTATTTGATCGGTTTGCTATTTGCCTGTTTCCTTGATTTACATTATTTGCATGCCTTACTTCTGATGTGTTACGTAGGTTTCCATGTTGATTGAACCGATCGCCACCAACTCTATTCATTGCAGTAGTTGCAGGGCGCCCGTGATTAACCGAAGCAAACTGGTTTCTATCCAAACTTGCTGTGTGCTCATGATTCATTTGTTCAGAAGTTGCCTGAATATGGTTTTCCCTCATTGCTACCTCATCTTCAGGTCTGGGGCGTGCAGAAATTCCACCCGGACCATTAAAACTGGTACGGTTGATTACTGTTGTTCTATTTATTACAGTTCTGTCAATATAAGTATTGTGAATGACAGTAGTATTTATATTCGTTACTGCTGTATTGTAACGGAAGGCACCTCCGTGCCACATTCCTCCGCCAAAACCAACACCCCCATATCCAAAACCATAGTTAACTCCACCATAGAATCCTACATGGTGCCCCCAATAACCTGCATGCCATCCATAAACACCACCGACAAATCCCCAATAACTTGGAGTCCATAAGAAGCCAACGTGAGGAGGCCGGACCCAAACTCCCGGAACCCAGTAGTAGCCCATGTCACCATAAGCCCAATAGCCAGGCGTCCACATATATCCATCGTAAGGGCATGGAGGTTGGGTATAAACTGGTAGTGCCGGAGGAGGAATGTTAGCGGATATACTTACACCTACACTAACCTGGGCAAAAGGATGGGAAGGGTTAACAGATAAAAAAATGATACATAAAAATGCAACTTTAATTTTTTTCATTGGTCGTGTTTTCAAATAAATATTAAATGGAGATTGTTTAAAATAGCTTAATTCTTTTTAAACGCTTAAACGCTTGAACAATTTACTTTATTTGACTAAACAATAGAATAAATGTTTAAAATGAAAAAAATTACAAAAAAATGAAAAAAGTAATAAGCTAACTTACGAACAAAGGGGGATATAATTTCTTAGATATGAAACTCAGAACTCAAAAACGATTAACTTAAAATCTCATAAAAGATCAGAGAATTTATTTTCAACTGAATTTCAACCATGGAAGAAATTTATTTATCGAAAACCAAAAAGTAGTTTTTCAATTTGAAATACACTCCTCAATTTTTCTGCAGAATTTTTTTGGCGTATATTCATTTAGCCAAATAAAATTTTTATGCATCAGACATCTCTTGAAAATTTATTCCTTATAGATATTGAAACCGTTTCTGAAAAAGAAGATTTCAATTTATTAGATGATGAGTGGAAAGAACTGTGGATACAGAAAATAAGTAAAAGCCTTCCGCCAAATACCACTGCTGAAGAATATTATCCGATGCGCGCCGCTATCCTGGCCGAGTTTGCAAAAGTAGTTTGCATCAGCTTCGGTTATTTTAAAAAAGAAAATAATGAATGGCAATTGAGAATAAAATCTTTGTATTCTGAAAATGAAAAAGAAATTTTAAATCAATTTATTACTACTCTGAAACAATTATACGCCAATAATCACAACTGGATATTTACCGGGCATAATATCAAAGAATTTGATATCCCTTTTTTATGCCGCAGAATGTTGATCAATAATATTCCAATTCCGTCTTACATGGATTTTCAAAATATGAAACCGTGGGACACGCCAATGCTGGATACCCTGCATCTTTGGCGTTTTGGGGACTATAAGCATTATACTTCTTTGAAATTACTGGCCGCTGTTTTGGGTATTCCCTCTCCTAAAGATGATATAGATGGAAGCCAGGTCGGTAATGTTTATTGGAAAGAAAAAAACCTGGAACGCATTTCAGTTTATTGTGAAAAAGATGTGGCTACGGTGGGTAATGTGATGCTGAGTTTTAAAGGTTTGCCTTTGCTGAAGGAAGAGCAGATAGTTTTTGTAGATAGATGATCTTTTAAAATTGTTGATTATTTCATAAAGTGCGCATAGCTAAGGAATTGGGACAAAATAACATTTACAACTTTGGTTTTATTGTATAATTCCATTCACCATGAAATTTATGTTTTTACATTTCTAATTTTTTCATTTCTTCATCACTTATTTTAATGCCTTTTTCATATACTGTATCTTC
>DATKQQ010000151.1:0-2962 GCA_035532615.1 Hanamia sp. | reverse complement strand
GCGGGTAACTTGCTCAAATTTGTTTCTAAGACCGCTCGGCCTAAATCTTTCCAGATTTGTTCAAACTCTTTTTCATAGTCATAGAAATTGTTGATTTTATTGAGTGCTTGTAATTCCTCATATCGCTTGTCTGCCAATTGGCGAAATTCTTCTCGTGTCATGATAGTATGGGTTTAGTTTCCCAAATTTATTCTTTTTTCTAATGCGACATTTTGAAATGCACCCCCAAAAGGCAATCCTTTTAAAACCCGTGATTTCATCCTTTTAAGTTTTTCAACTATTCTGTTCACTTTGTCTTCTTTGGGGACGAAGAGTAGCTTCCACTTCATTCTTAAATTTAGTATATTGATCTGGTGTAAAAATGGCTTTTAATTTAGCATCCCGGTCGTCTGTCATTTTTTGGAAAGCACTACGGTCCGGGCGCTGACCTGAAGCCCTCGCATCCTGGAACATTTTCATTTGCGCGGTATAATAATCGGTAAAAACAGAATCGGTACTGCTTACCTGTGAATCATTAAGAGCCAGTGGAGTAGTGATTTTGTCCATTGTTGCTTTTACTCTTTCAGGGACTGTCATGCGGTACATGCCCTGGGCATAAATGCCGGTTGTTGCCATTAATATTAATGCAATCAACATGGTGATCTTTGTTTTCATGAATGTTTAATTTTTTGTTTTTGAATTGATTGAAGATTATTTAAAGATAGAGTTATTTCGTATGCTCCTTTCTGTTATTTCCGGGGCGACCCCCTACCATACGTGCCACTTCCCTGTTTATGGAAGAATCGAATTTTTGAATTTGCCCGGGAGTACAGATGTTTCTGATACTTTTAAAATAGGTGAACATTTGTATATCAAGTGTTTTTTGTTTTTGAGCTATAGAGTCTGCATCAACATTAATCAATGAATCTGAAATATCATTATTATACATTAAGCCATAAAAGTCCTTTTTGGCGTTCCTTAATTCATTAAACAAAGGCCTTACCTTATCTCTTTGAACTTTTCGTAAAGCCTGGTATTGATCCAATTGGTCTTTAGAAAATCCAACTTCATTTTGAAGAGAATTATACATTCCATTGTATTCATGATTCCTTTGTCTTCTATCAACAGGCTTGCTTAAAAAAATAAAAAATATCAGCAAGGCTATATTAGTGATCAAAAGAAAAATAATAATGGCAACCAGCGATTTCGTTTTTGTGATATTGTTCATTATGGTTTTGTATTTACATATTCGTAAAATGTGGAACTAACCTGGTTATACTCATCTATTGTGGCGATTTCATTATTTTGATCAGATATTGTGGTTTGATTTGATTTTTCGGAAGAAATAATAACGGAGGCATTAATCATAATCAGCAAGGATATACAAGCAATAGCTACAAATGGTTTTGCTACAAAAGATGAAACTTCTTCCCAAATACTTCTTTCTTTTTGCATACGGGCCTCCAGCCTGGTAAAAAAATATGGACTGGGTGAAGCCTTTTTTATTCCATCAAGACTGCTGAGGGCATCTTCGATTTTTTTATTGAAATTATTTGGCATGAGTTTTTGTTTATTTTTTTTGAAACCTACACTTTAGTTTGACGCTTTATTTATAAAAATCCTTCTTTACTTTTTGTTCACTATCCTTTATTTTAGACTTAATTCATAATAATCTTTTAAACTTATCTGTAGATTCTTTTTGGCTCTTTGGAGCAATGCATCTACTGCAGAATCAGTAAGTTTCATTATTTCTCCAATTTCATTGTAACTTAATCCTTCTATTTTATTTAATACAAAAGCTTGTTTCTGATTGGATGATAATTTTTCTATTGCTTTGAAAAGAACAACCGCATTTTCTTTGTTTTCCATACTTACACCCGGATGAATGAAATTGGGAGGATCTGTCATAAGTTCATCATTTTTCCCGTAGAGACTTTGGATGAATGCAAATCTTTTTTTCCTCTTTTTCTTCCTTATGTGGTCTAAGGATTTAGAAACCGTAATCCGATAAAGCCATGTAGAAAATTTTGATTCTTCTTTGAAAGAATCAATAGATTCATATACCTGCATAAAAACTTCCTGAGCAGTATCTTCAGCATCTTCAGCATTTTGCAAAAGCCCCAGCGCCGTGTTATACACCACATCCTGCCAGGTTTCCACAATAGTTTTAAAAGCTTCCCTGTCTTTTTTTTTAAGCAGGGCGATCAATTCTCTTTCATCATTCAAAGCAAAAATATTTATACGCTATAGTTGAGGTTCACCGGGACCATGGAATCCGCCAAATGGAGGACCGCCGCCTGGGGGTCCACCAAAATGGTGAAAATAGCGTTCCCTTCCATTACCCTGAGGTTTCCCTTTTCCAAAGTTCTTTAATGTGTAAGTAAATGTAAGCAAAAAATATTGTTGCAAAACCTGGTTTATCTGATCCTGTACATAAGAGGAAGTAACCGTACGCGTAACACTTTTATTTTGGTTTAAAAGATCAAATACGGACAATTTTAATTCTCCTTTTTGCCCCTTTAAAAACTTTTGCCCGACTGCCGTATTCCACAACCAATAGTTCTGGTTAAATCCATCCGTTAAACCTTTATAGTTTTCATTTGCCAGGTCATTTTGAAAAAAAGTTCCTTTTTTAGTTAAAAGATTCCATTCTAAATCTATGGATTGGGTAAAATAATTATTGTTAAGGCTAGGTTGAAGCGTGTTTTTTATATTGTATATGTTAGATGTATATGAAAGCGTAAAATCAACATATTGATTAATATTACTTGATAACACGGCACCCAGGTTATAGTTATAGGTGTTAGAAATGTTTTCGGCATTATTGATTAATCCGGGTTGCTTTAAATAGCTGAAACCGGCATTCCAGTTCAGGTTGGATTTCATGAATTTTAAAGGTAAACCTAAAGTGAAAAATGATCTGACGTTAAGGTAGCCGTTCACATTTACAGGTTTTGAAAGTTGTGAGCCTTTAAATAAAATT
>DATKQQ010000150.1:0-60930 GCA_035532615.1 Hanamia sp. | reverse complement strand
TATTTTATTTTATTTTATTTTATTTTATTTTATTTTATTTTATTTTATTTTATTTTATTTTATTTTATTTTATTTTATTTTATTTTATTTTATTTTATTTTATTTTATTTTATTTTATTTTATTTTATTTGATATTCTTTTTGTAATAATGCTATCAAACCTGTTCCTTTATTTTTAAAATCAGAAAGATAGTAAATCCAGGAAGTAAAGTTGAGTTTTAAGGAACTAAGATCGGAGTAATATTGAACAATTTTTTGCCTGTCGTGAGTTAACAAAATGTCACCTGGATAGAAGTTAGAAGAAGGCTGATGAAGAGCATCATGCAAACTATCAAGTTTGTATGAGTCAATTAATGTGCCCTGAAGGTGCCAGAGAGGAATGAGAATATTGTTATCAAGAAAATTTTTATGTATCAACAATACTTTCGTTATTCCATCATAATGAAGAATACTATCCGCTATACCTGCATTTTTTATCAGCCTTAAACCTCCGGAATTTTTCAATTGTTGCATGGTTCCGTCTGTGATATAAAAATCTTTATAGTCACCAATATATTTCATATTCCTGGTGAATTTTTCTGAATGCCCTTTCATTAAATCACCAAAACTACTTATCATGCTATCAAGATGAGGTAATCTGTTTTGAAAATCATTGATAACTAAAAGGGCGTTTACATTATTAGCTTTTATATCATCAATGAGCCCATGTATGTATTCCTTTGCCTGTTTGTTTTCAACTAAATGTTGTCTGGTATTTTCCGCAATGAATCCTAAAAAAACTGCTAGAAAAAGCATGAAAAATTCCAGGAAATACTCCTTCCAGTTTTTCTTTTGCATTACATGATGCGGATGCTTTGCTACTTCCATATTTTGTATTTCTGATTGAGGATTATTTGTGTTCTGATTTAAGATTCCGTCGCTTTCAATTGGTTGCTCTTGTGAAATTTTTTCATTCAATATGTTAGGTGTTTCCGGCTCTTCGCCTTCGTGGCTATTTTGTATATTTTGATCTCCGTTGCTCATTATTTAGACAATTTAATTATTCTATTTATTTTTCAAATCCAAATTGAGAGCAACTTTTCAAACCTATTAAAAAAAACCAATTGGGAAAGATCTTCAGGAAAACGCATTTCTAGAATATGTTTTTGTAGCTGGAAGGGAAAAATGGATCTCATTTATAACTAAGAACAAAGAATACCTTTCTTATTTTTTTTGAAAAAATCATTTCAAATATTCACCTGGCTGCCACTTGGATTTTGGATTAAAATGTTGCCATAATAAAGTGGATAATTTTCGTGTAATCACCCACGCTTCGTTGTTATATTCCCAACTTGTATCTTTATTATTTTTGGTGCAGATGCAAAATATATATGGATGAGCGCCTTTTACATACAACACTTCATCCCTGCTTTGATCTACCGCACCGCTTTTATCGGCAACAAAAACATAAGGCGGAATTTGCGAGATAGCATCCTCATCCCAAAACTGGCGACTCATCATCCGTAACATTCTTTCGCTTATCTGTTTATTGATAATTTTATTTTCGATGATCATTTTCATCAGCGTTGCCATTTCTCTTGGTGTTGTTTGTCCCCACCCATATTGATCATAATTTTCTTTCCTCCCAGGTGTGCGACTATTTACGCGCGTATCTTTCATACCAAGGCTGTCGAGATATTTATTGATTTGTACACCGCCACCGTCGAGGCCTTGCAGCCAAAGGCTTGCGCAATTATCGCTCACGCTCATCATCAACATCACCAATACATTTAAAGAAACTTTTTCGCTGTCTTTAAATGATGCGAGGATATCTTCACCTTCAGAATAACGCAGCGAATCTGTGAAGATCATTTGTTGGTGATACGTTAAGTCTCCATTATGAATTTTATGCATTAAGCCAATAAAAATGGGAATTTTTACCATACTTGCTGTTGGGAAGATAGTATCCGCATTTACTTCGGCAATTTTATTTTTCTGCATTTCATAAACATACACACCTACATCCCCATGGAATCCTTTCACCAAATTGACAATTTTATTTTGCAAATGCTTGTCTGTTTTTTGTGCGATAGCAGAGATTGATGAAAGCAGGAAAATTAATGTAAATAACCTTTTCATTAGATATTTTTTGCAAATGAAATTATGCAATGATTTTGATTATGGAAACAAAAAATCGTCAGAAAATAAGTGGTAGTTAAAAGCAAACTTAATGTATAAATAAAAAACTACCCTGACTTTTACATCAGAATAGTTTTTTTTCAGAGGGATTCTTATAGATATAATATCCTTCTACAGAGTTGAATCATTTAGCTGAACAGGCCGCCTTTCTTCAATTCACGGGTTTTTTCGCCTATCAAAAATCCATTTTGATAAATCTGGATTTTATAACTTCCTTGTTGAAAATGACTTCCGGGTGCAAAAGCGAATTCTACATTTTTTGTTTGAGCGGTTTGCAGATCAACAGGTAATTTTGCGGTGAAAGTTTTGCTGCCTTCATCACGGGTTGTAAAAGTATCTCCTGTTGAATCTGTTGCTATAGTTGTTACAGGTTTACCGTCAGGGCCTATCACCACTACATATACATCAGTAGTTCCGGGTTGAATGATGCGGTTATTAACGTCAAAGCTTACTACTAATTTATCTACTCGTTTTGCAACACTTGAGACTTTTTCTTTTCCATTTTTTCTTACTTTGACAGGCGTAATTGATATATTGGAAGCATTTAAAGTGGAAGCAATATCAACTTTTTGGTTAAGATTTTGATTGACTACTGAAGTGGAATCCAGGTTGTGAGAAATAGTTTCTTTTTCACTGTTAAGAACTACCACATTTTGTTTCAATGTATCATTTTGTTGTTGGAGCATAGCAATTTGATTTTGCATATCCGTAATCTGTCCGTTTAATTGGGCAATCATATCACGGGCTTTAGAGAGATCTGCGGCAGTAGCATTTTTCTTATTCAGTATGCTACGGATTTCTCTTTTCATTTTAGAAATCTGGCTGTTACTTGAAGTCAATTTGCTGTCTAATGCAACATTTGCAGTTTGCATAGAATCGAGTCGTGCGAGGGAAGCGTCAAAGCTTGTTTGAATATTGCTTTTTTCAGTAGTTACTTGTGCAACTTCTGTTTGCTGTGCCTGGATAGCACTTTCGGATTTATTGTGGTCGAAAATAAAAAATCCTGCAAGGACAATTATTCCCGCTATTAATAATCCGATAAAGAGATTTTTAAAATCCCTGGGTTTATTTACAGTCGGAGACTGCTCTGTATATTCGTTCATTTTTTTTGGTTTTTTTGGTTAAAAATTGAATATTTAAAATGGTTATTTAGGAATTAGAAAACGCTGTTTTTAAAAACAAATACCAATAAGTCTAAAATCATGCCATTCTTATTTTATGTCTTCAAAAACCTGAAATAAAAAAAATAAAGAGTTTGTTTATAATTGATTTCTAATGTAAATTGAAGTGTAAAAAAGCATTTGTTAAATCGTTGTTACAGGAACAATAATTAAAAATTTTGTTTTAAAAAAAATAAATAAGACAATTGATTAAGGATACATTTACAATTTGTGACTATTCATTTTTTGATTACTTTTATGAACCCAAAAAGTAAGAAAATGTCAACAAGTTCTCATGTTTCGAGGAAAATAACAGCAGCATTAGCCATCTTATTTCTATTGCCAGCCTTAGTTATTTTTATTATGTGGTCTTCGATCGGTTTACGGTATAGCGGATTAAGTGCTTCAGACCAAATGGATGTTTATACGGGCTATTTTCCTGGATGGCTTAGAGATATCAATACAATTCACACAATCTCTATTGTGTGTTGTGTAGTTGCGATTATTCTTGCAGCAAGGAGTTTTAAAAAGCATTTATTATCAATAAGAGTATTGATGTTACTTACTGTTTTAGCCGCTATTTTTATTCTTTTATTTGATATCTCTCAAATGATTTAATTCTCTTTTTATTTGTAATCATATTGAATAGTGCCAAGTAGTTGCTTTTTTTTTGAGAAACATTTCTGTATTTCTGGGAGTTGTCGGTCATCATAAGCATATTTCCAGATAAAATAATTTCTACCTGTTTCATCCACAGAAATCATCTGGTCAGGTTTTTTATCATTCTGATTGTCATTGGGATTATATTCAAACATATAATCTGGCAATAATTTTTGGGCAATTACATTATAATGCACAACGTCGGTAAGACGGTTATCGTCGTCGTAATAGTAATAATATTTTATGTCATCACTGCTCCCTGCTGCGTCCTCTTCTATTATATTGCCTTTATTATCTGCTACAAAAGTGATAGTGGAAATAAGCACATTATTTTTTTTGCGGAGCATTTTTATTGGCCTCCCGTCTTTGTAAAAATATTCATGTGTTTCAGTAATTCCGGAACTGTCTCCATCGGCAATGGTTTTTGTACGCATTAGAGAAAGCTGGCCCGTGCTGTTATATTCAAATTCAACTGTATCAGTTGTTGTGGGAGTATTTGCTGTAGTTTCTATAACCTTCCCGTCTTTATTATAATCAGTAACCAAAAGCGATTGCCCTGTTATGTTGGATTTAGACATCATTTCAGATTGGGAAAAGGCTTTATTAATTTTCTTCTCACAAAAAAAGCCTTCACTTGGCTGGTTATTTTCATCGAAGCTGGTTATTTTTATGAACTTTATATTTGCACTTTTTAAAATAGAAAATTCGTGATTTAGTTTTTGAGTACTCATTATATCCTTATAATAATATTGTGCATTTACCGAAGAACAATTGTAGAAAATGATTATGAAAGTGAGACTAAGGATTCTAAGAATGGGTTTCATCATTTTTTTAATGAAGGATTATTATTTTTAAGAATTATTAATAGTTTTTTATCTCGTGATCTTTTAATTTAAAACGGTATTTTATTCACTACCATTAGAAATCAACAAAATTATTTCAATTCAAATTTATTATTGAACCGGGGATAAAATGAAGTGTAAAATAATCCATTAAATCCCTGATACAATTTTTGTTTATTATTTTTAACCGGAAATTATAATAATAAAATCAAATCCATGTCGCATCTTCCTCAAAGGAAAGAAAAGAACTGCCTTAATTGTGGAACGATAGTTATTGGTAAATATTGTCATAATTGCGGACAGGAAAATATTGAACCAAAGGAATCGTTGTGGCAATTAATTTCCCATTTCTTCAATGATTTTACTCATTTTGATGGAAAGTTTTTTTCGACTTTAAAAGATCTTCTTTTAAAACCTGGCTTTCTATCTAAAGAATATATGACAGGCAGAAGAGCCGCCTATTTGAATCCGGTAAGGATGTACATTTTCACATCATTTATATTCTTTCTTATCTTTTTTTCTTTGTTTCATACAAATGAATCTGAAATCAAAAATTCAAAATTTGAATTAAATGGCAAAACTCAACAAATGATAGATTCTATGTCTACTGCAGATTTTAACGATTTTACAAAAGTGTTCAATCATGGCACACCCATGAGCCATGAACAATTCACGCATTATAGGGATAGCATACAGAACGGGACTCTATTTCTTTCGCTTTTAAATAAAAATAATTATACTACAAGAGAGGAATATGATTCTGCTTTAAATGCCGGAGTTGTAAAGGATGGATGGCTAAAACGTAATTTAGTTTATAAAGAAATCGGGATTAATAATAAATATCATTCTCAGGAGGCAAAGTTTTTTAGTGATTTTTTAAATAGCCTTATGCATCATTTTCCTCAAATGCTCTTTATTTCATTGCCGTTGACGGCTTTACTGTTGAAATTACTTTATATACGTCGCAAACAATTTTATTATGTAAGTCATGCTATTTTTGCAATACACTTTTACATTTTTATATTTATTGCGATGCTCTTATCCATGTGCATTTCAAGGATTGAAGAGGTATTAAAATGGAATTGGATGAATTATATCAATACTCTTATTACATTCATTATCTTTTTTTATTTGTACAAGGCAATGCGAAAGTTTTATCAGCAGCAAAGAGCAAAATCCATTTTAAAATTTTTCCTGTTTTCATTTTCCTTCTTTTTTATGATTGTTTTTCTCTTCGTATTTTTTGCACTTGTCTCTATTTTTCAAGTTTAAATTATTATAATGAAACAATCCACAGATTTCAACAGACTGATAAAAATCATGGACGAACTCCGTGAAAAATGCCCATGGGATAAAAAACAAACTATTCATTCTCTAAGGCAACAAACTATTGAAGAGACTTATGAACTTGCCGATGCTATTACCGATAAGGACTGGAATGGAATAAAAGAAGAATTAGGTGATCTATTGTTGCATATTATTTTTTATGCAAAGATTGGGCTTGAAGAAAATAAATTTACCTTACAGGAAGTGATAGACGGTATTTGTGATAAATTAATAAAAAGGCATCCTCATATTTATGGAAATGTGAAAGTAGAAAATGAAGATGATGTAAAGAAAAACTGGGAACAAATAAAATTAAGTGAAGGTAAAAAATCGGTACTCAGTGGTGTTCCTAAATCTTTACCTGCCATGGTGAAAGCTATGCGCATACAGGAAAAAGCAAAACAGGTAGGTTTTGAATGGGCTACTAAAGAACAGGTTTGGGAAAAAGTAGAAGAAGAAAAATCAGAATTACTGGAAGCTGTGGAATCCCAAAATACAGAGCATATAGAAGAAGAGGCAGGCGATCTTTTCTTCTCAGTAATAAACTATGTTAGATTTTTGAAAGTGGATGCAGAAAATGCTTTGGAACTTACCAATAAAAAATTTATAAAACGGTTTAAACAGATGGAAGATGCTGTACAAAACAGAGGGATGAATTTAGGAAATATGAGCCTTGAAGAAATGGATGCCATCTGGAACGAAATCAAAAAACAAAATCCAAAAAATTGAACCTTTTTAAAGACGATACCTTTTTTAAAAGAAATTCTTTTCTCCTCATTATAGCAGCATGGCTGGTTACTATTGCTTTCATTATTAATAATTACTGGAGTGGAAGTTCTACTTCCAATGCTGCACAAAAAGCAGTTCAAAGAGACATAATCAAAAATCAAAAAAAGATTGATGCTTTTTGTTTGGATACTTCGTTAATAAATAAAATTGCAAAAGGTAATTACGACGGATCCTTACTGAAGCAGGAAGTTGATAAGAATTATTTTATATTTTTTTATAAGACTACTCAATCGAATGACCTGGTTCCTGTTTTTTGGAATACCCAGGTAATTGAGCCGGATTCCAATTTGACTCATAGCAATAACGGAATCAGTTTTCAGAAATTAATTAACGGTTGGTATGTAGTCAATATAAAAATCTTTCGGAGTTCCTCTGGCATTTTTTATAAAATGATTTTTTTGATCCCTGTAAAGTGGAACTATTATGTTGAAAATAAATATTTACACAATTCATTTGTAGCAGAAAGTAATATAGAAAAGACTTACGACATCAGCCTTAAACCAACCAGGCACGAAATAAAAGATGAAAATGGCAAACCTCTTTTTTATCTTCAACAGCTTAGTAATCCTACGCCTCATGATAATCTATTAGCTATATGGCTGAGAATATTAGTGGCTCTTTTGATCTTGTTTTTTATCCATAAACTTGCTAATTTTTATGTTGAAAGAAAAGGGTTTTGGGCGGCCCTTTTGGTTTTAATTATCCCGGTTATTTTGCTGAGAATTTTAAGTTACCGTTTCTATATCCCTTTTAATTTTCAACAGCTAAAATTATTCGACCCTACTTTTTACGGTGCCAGAATTTTCATCAGATCGCTCGGCGATTTGCTCATTAATTCTGTATTATTTATTTGGATTGTTCTCTTTATAAGAGTTCATTTTAATTATGATTTTTCTAAAATTAAATTCAAAAATGATTTCTATAAATATACCGCTATCGTTTTTATTGTTGCTTTGATGATTCTAATTACTTTGATAAGCGGCTATACTGTTCAGAGTCTTGTGGCTGATTCGCAGATATCTTTTGATGTTATCAACTTTTTTACTTTGGATATTTACAGCGTTATAGGTTTTATTGTGTTAAGTTGTATTGCTACCGGATATTTTTTCCTGATACAATTATTACTTCAGCCTTTGGATTTTTTTATACCGCACCAAAAAAAGTATCATCTATATTTAATTATTACCATCACTGGCCTTGTTATTTTAACAGTAATGAGACATTCCTCTTATGTTACTTTCAATTTAATCCTGTTATTATGGCTTTTGCTTTTTATTTATCTCCTTAATTTTAAATATCTTTTACTGCATGCTTATAATCTGGTTTCATCAAAGTTCATTTTTTGGGTTTTCTTTTTTTCGGTTTCCATCACCGCATTAATCGTATTGCAAAACCGAACCAAGGAACTGGGAGAAAGAAGGCATTTTGCTGAAAACCTGGCTAATAAAGGAGATCCTTCCGGTCCTGTGATTATAAATATTATTTTAAATGATTTTCAAAATGTCTATCTGTCCGGGATTTTTTATAGATTTAAAAATCCATATCAGAACCGGTTTTTAAAAGATAGCTTGATTAATGAGAATTTTTCCGGTTATCTTAATAAATATGATACCAGGATATATACCTTTGATTCCAGCGAAGCTCCTTTATATAATGAAGATTCCACTACTTTCAATTCACTAAACGCAATAATTCAGACCCAGGGTAAACCCACAGATATACCGGATCTTTTTTTATATGATATTTCTTATGACAGGTTCAATTATATCAGCAAAAAAATCATTACCGATTCTGCGCATAATAAACTGGGATATGTTTTTATTATTTCCAAACCGAAAACATATAAAAGTGATGCATTATATCCCGAACTTTTTTCAAAGGGCAATATAAACTCAATTGAAAGTTCGCCTGTGTATGCTTTTGCAGTTTATAATAACAATGAGTTAGTCAAAAGCTATAATGATTATCCATTTACTACAGAAATTGATGATAATAATTTTACGTACAATGAATTCAAAACAGTAGAAAAAAATGATTATGAAGAATTGTGGTATAAAGCCAGTCCCGATAAAGTCATTGTAATTGCCAGGCAAGACAGGTTTTTTATAGAATCTGTTACCTTATTCGCTTACTTATTCTGTTCCTTTTTATTAATTGCCATCTTTTTTAATCTGACTAATCATTTTTTGAGAGAACGAAGGTCTAAAGAAAATTTAAAAAACTTTTTTCAGTTAACTATTCGCAACCAGGTGCATGGAATTATTATACTTATTAGTGTGTTTTCCTTTGCAATCATAGCGGTTACTACCATACTATTTTTTATAAGCCGTTATCACACTAACAATCGTGAAAAACTAAGCCGTACTATTCATGTTATGGAAAACGAATTACGAAGTTCTTTGGACACCATGCCGGAAAGCAATTACGAATTAATAAATTTTGAGAGTTTTTCTCATAATAAATTGGAAAAATTAGTAAATAAGGTTTCTAATATTCATGCAGCAGATATCAATCTATATGATCTGAACGGAAATCTTAAAGTATCTTCTGTTCCTCTTCCATACAGTAAAGGCATCGTAAGTGAAAAGATGGATCCAATTGCTTATTATCATTTAAGTAAATTGAAAGATGTTCAGTTTTTCCAAGAACAAAAAATAGGAAGTCTTATTTATTTAAACAATTATTTGCCGGTAAGGGATGATAAAGGCAGGGATTATGCCTATCTTAATATTCCGTATTTTGAATCACAGAACAAATTGCAGGACGAAATTTCAAATTTCCTCGTTACCATTATTAATCTGAATGCTTTTATCTTTTTAATTGCCGGCATCATTGCCCTGTTTGTTACTAATCGTATTACCCGTTCCTTTTCCCTTATCAGTGATAGGATGAAAAAAGTAAATCTTGCTACGGGAAATGAAGAAATAGTATGGAAAAGGAAAGATGAAATAGGGGACCTTGTTAAAGAGTATAATAAAATGGTAAAAAAGTTAGATGTAAGCGCTCAAATGCTTGCTAAGAGCGAGAGGGAAGGAGCATGGCGCGAAATGGCGAGACAGGTAGCCCATGAGATAAAAAATCCGCTGACACCCATGAAATTAAATTTGCAATATTTACAAATGGCAATAGATAATAATTCACCGGATGTAAAAAATATCTCATTGTATGTTGCGAGCATTTTGTTGGAACAAATAGAGCATCTTTCACAAATTGCAGGAGATTTTGCACAGTTTGCCAAAATCGGAAATACTAAAAATCAAATTTTTGATATTAATCAAATGCTGGAAAATTCAATAACTCTTTATTCTACTAATGATGAAATACAAATTGACTCCGATTTGTATCCGAACGAGATATTTGTAGAAGCCGATAGAACACAAATTAATAGAGTATTTAACAATCTTCTTCAAAATGCAGTGCAATCGGTCCCTGATTACAGGCAGGTCTTAATAAATGTAAAAAGCCAATTGAATGATCACAAAGTAATGATCTCTATAAAAGATAATGGGAATGGGATCCAGGCAAACATGATAAGTAAAATATTTACACCCAATTTTACTACCAAAACCTCAGGTACCGGGCTCGGCCTGGCTATGTGCAAAGGCATTGTTGAAAAGCTAAATGGGAAAATCTGGTTTGAAACAAAAGAAGGAGAATGGACTTGTTTTTTTGTGGAACTTCCTATCAAATCAGAACTGATACAAGGAGAGTAATTTGTAATCTAAACGCCATTCTAAAAACAATATGGAATTAAATTGTTAGCAAAGGATTTGCGCAAAAAGAAAAATCTATATTAGCATTAATCGAAGGGCCACGATTCTCTAATTAAAAGGTTTAATCCGGTCAGTATTACCTGGTAGGAGAAATCATTAAAGAAATATGGCTGCAATTCAATGAGGCATTGAGCGCGCCACTAAAATAAAATCCTACATTTGGACGTTCTAATAGAATATTGCACTTTAACCCCCTAACAATGAGTCTTCTGAAAACAGGTTTTTCCTGTAAAAAAACCGTAATCCTATTATTTTTTTCTCTTTTTTTTTCATTGGTTTTATCCAATTCAGTTTATGCACAAGTTCCTGCAGATCAGAGTGATGTACCAATTGATCCCAATGCTTTAAAAAACGCTGCTCCAAGTGATTTAATGAATTATTTAAAAGATAATAACCAACAAAATCAAAAACCAGGAGAAGATATTCATAAATCTGCACAAGAATTAAACAATAAAAATGTAATCATTAAAGACAGTACACAAAAAGATAATATTAAGAGCACATTAGAAGGTCCCGAGTCTGTATATGGAGATAATCTTTTTAAAAATTCTAAAATATTAGAGCTTTCCGAGCTTTCCACTCCACCTCCGGATTATCCCATTGGAGTAGGAGATCACATAGTGGTCACTCTGTGGGGAGGTGCAGATTTCGAACAGGATTATATTGTTGGACGCGATGGATCTATCTTTCCGAGGGGCCTGGGGAAAATTACGGTTCAGGGGTTGACCTTTACCAATGCCCGTGATATTGTTTATGCCCGGTTTAAGAAAGTGATACCAGTTTCTACTAATATTTCAGTAACATTAGGTCAACCGCGTTCAATAGTAGTTCAGGTAGCGGGAAATGTTCAAAACCCGGGACCGGTTGTTGTTTCAGCCTTTACTAATGCCTTAAATATTGTGGCAATGGCAGGTGGAGTTTCTCAGTATGGCAATATGCGTAATATTCTCATCTCGCGGAACGGAAGAATTATTGATTCCATAGATGTTTATAAATATTTAACCACAGGTGATTTTGGGAAGCATCTTTATTTAGAAAATAATGATTTTATAATTGTACCTTTTTATGATAAAAAAGTTCTGGCGAGCGGACAATTTAAAAGGCCAATGTACTATCAGTTAAAAAAGAATGAGGGAATGTTGGCTTTATTGAAATACACAGGAGGTTTTACTGATGATGCTTATGCTTCGGGAGGAATGATTATAAGAAATGTAAATGAAAAACAAATTATTAAAACAGTAAATTTCAATGCACTTGGTATCAAAACAGGTGGTGATGATGTAGATGAGCCATTATATGATGGTGATGTAGTTGTTGTAAATTCTATTAATTCCGGACTTAGTAATAAAGTAATCGTGAAGGGTGAAGTAGCGTACCCGGGTGTATATGAAGTAAGAAAAGGAGACCGGTTATTTGATGTGATCAACCGGGCAGGAGGCGTAACTCCCAATTCTTTTTTAGAGCGGGCTTATGTTTTTAAAGGAGCGGGAGATTCTACCAATTTAAGATCTGATAAAATTGAAGTAAGTCTTTCAGATATGAACAAGGCTTACGATAGGAAAAATAATATCCCAATTAACGCAAATGATATTATAGAAGTCTTTAATAAAAATCAATTTTCTGACCGACAATTTGTTTCAATAGAAGGCGAAGTGCGTAAACCAGGCAAATATCAAAAGTATGGAGGAATGACCCTGAAAGATCTTTTATATTTTGCTAACGGTCTTAAACCATCGGCCGAATATGGGAGCATTATAGTTTCAAGTATTGTGGACATTGATTCTTCTCAAAGAGGTATAAAACCTACAAGAACAATTGTGAGAAGTTATTCTATAAATCAAAATCTTGATTTAGATTCTACAACGGAAAAGGTAAAACTAAAACCTTATGACCAGGTTTTCGTAAGAAAAAATCCAAAATTCCATTTGCAGCAAAATGTAAAAATTGAGGGGCAGGTTCTGTATCCTGGTACTTATCCGAAATTAAATATGGAAGAGCATTTGTCTTCATTTGTAAACAGAACTGGTGGATTGAGAAAGAATTCAGATGTAAATGGAGCCATCCTTTACCGAAGCCGGGACACCACTTTTGATAATAAAATAAACGATAGTAGCGCTCATTTGAATTCCCCTGAAGTTATAAGCATCAATCTTGAAAAAGCTCTTCAAAATCCAGGCTCCAAATATGACATGGTATTGCAAGGTGGCGATATTATTTATATTCCAAAATTAAACCCTGTAGTTTCAGTAACGGGAGTGGTTCAAAACCAACTTAAAATTTTCTATGACAAGGATCATACTAATCTGGGGTATTATATTGACAAAGCAGGCGGATTTGGGGTTAGGCCATGGAGAAGAAGAATTTTTGTAACTCATGCAAATGGCAAAAGCCAAAGAACCAGGAATCTCGGATTCTTCCACTTCTATCCTAAAGTACGTGAAGGAAGTGTGATAACGGTACCTGAACGACCAAAAGGTAATGCTGTATCTTCATTGATTACTCAATCCTTTGCAACTGCGGTTCCGATTATGCTTATTTACTTTTTAACTAAAATAATCTAATTTGAATGACCTCTCAGGAACTGACCATAGGATTTTTTGAAAGGCTAAAAAGATATAAATATTTTATTATCAGCGCTTCTATTATTTGTGCTTTGATAATGATGGTCTATGCCATGAAAACCCCGGTAACCTATACCTCACGGGCTACTATTTTCCCTTTGACAGGCGGCAATGATAATGCTTCTGCCTCATCCACATTGAGTGCTTTATTTGGAGGAGGAGGTGATTCAAAATCTTTTACCGACGAAGCTTCTGTAAACATTGTTGAGCTGGCTTTGAGTCGCACCACGCGGGAAGAAGTTGCCGCAATGAAAGATACCTCTCGCGGCAATAAAACTATTGCAGAATTGCTGATAGATGATATCAATAATCACAGGAGTTTTCTGGAACCCAAAATTGAATTGCCCACTGATAAAAAACAATTAATAATTATCGCGGCAGGGATATTAAAAAATGGCATTACCGCTTCTATAAATAAAAATAATAGTTTTGTTTTAACCTACACTGGCAGAAGCCCGGATTTGGTAAGAACCATTAGCTATGGTTTTATTAATAAAATTTCAAAATTCTATATTGACCTAAAACGTGAGAAAGCAAAACGCGATTTTGAATTTGCCACAAGTAAGGTTGATTCGTTGAATAAAGTAATCAATTCAAAAGATAACCAACTGATATCAATTGATCAGAGAACCTTATTTACCAATACTTCAAAAATGGAATTCAGGGTTCCTACAGAGAATCTTATTAGCGATAAAGAAATGTTGCGTCAGCAATATGCAGTTGCTGTGGCTAATCAACAAAACGCAGCTTATCAATTGCAAAAAGCCACTCCTGTAATGAAAGTACTTGATTCTCCTGACCCACCTTATGATGTTCAAAGTAAATCCCGACTTATTTATGGATCCATTGGCTTCTTTATTGGACTTATTCTTTCTCTTTTGTATTCATCTTTTAGATTGTTGTTCAGATACGCAAAGGAGGAAGCCAACAAAGCTATTTATGGAGAAGAAACAATAGATTCGAATGAAGTAGGCACCGCTGCCTGATCAGGCATTTAATCTTTATTATACTTTCTGTTTTTGAGATACTTTACAAAAAAAAGTTTTTGAAAAAGTGTCACCCGCCAAAAATTTTAAAAAATGGGAAAACCACAAAGCATCCGTTTTATTGGTGATTTACGTTTGAACAAGACCATCAGCTAAGAAAAGGATTTTCTTTTTTTTCTATTCCAATTGTGGTAGGTACCCCGTGCCCCGGGTAAACGGTTACATCCTCGGGCAAAGTAAAAAATTTTTCTTTGATATTATTTACCAGATCTTCATGATTACCATAAGGCAAATCAGTACGTCCAATACTGTTTTGAAAGAGGACATCGCCCCCAATAATGAAATGTTGTTTTTTGCAGTAGAAACAAATGCTGCCCGGAGAATGCCCCGGAGCATGAATTACTTCCAATTGATCATTTCTCAAAGAAACTGTATCACCTTCCTCCAAATAAATGACTTCACCCTGGTAATTATCAAAGGGAAGATTGAACATTAATCCTGAAGTGGGTGCCATTTCCAGAATGGGTTTTTCTAAGGGATGGGTTTTTAACTTTATATTATATTGATCTGCTATAAATTTATTGCCGAATACATGATCGAGATGGCAATGAGTATTGAGCAAAATTTGTGGATCTAATTTGTTAAGATTTATAAAAGATTTCAGTTCTTCTTTTTCCGTATCAAAGTAACAACCAGGATCAATAATGATACATTCGTGATGTTCATTATAGAGCAGGTAAGTGTTTTCATGAACAGGATTAAATGTAAAAACTTTGATTTGAAACATATTTAATTTCTATATCCTTTTAAATTCATTTCCCTGATTAATAGGAAACGATTAATTTTAGGCGATTATTAATAAAATGCATATGCAAGATCATAAGAAACCTATGTACAAAAAAATATTTCTATTTTCACTTTTTCTATTTATTATCACCTGCGCAGCAAGCGCACAGGTAAGTTCCGTTGAATATGGTAAGAATCGGCTGCAATTTAAAAAAATGAAATGGCAATATTATCAGACACAGAATTTCAATTCTTATTTTAACCAGGGTGGAAAGGAACTTGGCAAATATGTAGCCCAGGTAGCTGAAGAGGAACTTCCGGGAATTGAAAAATTTGTAGAATTCAATTTGCAGCGAAGAGCTAATATTATCATCTATAATAGCTTTGATGACATGAAACAAAGTAACATTGGACTTGGCATGGATTGGCAAAATGCGGGGGGTGTTACCAAATTGGTCAACAATAAAATGATAGTTTATTTCAATGGAAATCATGCAGACCTTCGTCGCCAGATACGTGAAGGCATCGCGAATATTTTGGTCCAGAATATTTTATTTGGAGAAGATCTTGGAGAGGTAGCGGGCAATGCGGCTTTACTGGACCTTCCGCAATGGCTTATTGACGGATATGTTGCTTATGTAGGCCAGAACTGGAGTACCAAACTCGACAATGATCTGAAAAATTTAATAGAAAGTGGTAAATATTCTAATTTCTATCAGCTTGCTTATGACAGGCCTTTACTTGCCGGCCATGCCTTTTGGTATTATATCGAAGAAAAATATAAAAGAGAAAACACTACATATCTGTTTTACCTGGCAAGAGTTTATAAAAGTTTAAAGAAGGCTTCGCAACAGATTACTAAACAAAAAAAGTTTAAAGATGTGCTTGCCGATTTTATGCAGTTTGAGCAAGATAAATACGATAATGATACCAGACGCAGAAAAAATTATCCAAAAGGAAGCGAGATTACCGATTACACTGTAAATAAAAAAACCGACTATTTTCATTTTAATGTAAATCCTAATGTACGTAACGGGTCTTACTCTGTAGCACAATTTAAAAAAGGGCAATACCGGCTAATATTTAACGATGGCTACGAAGATAAAACATTACTGAAATTTGGAGCCAAAATGAAAGAAGCGGCTATCAATCCCAATTATCCGATAATGGCCTGGGGCCCTAAAGGGACAAGGCTTGCCGTTCTTTATGAACAGGAAGGGAGTATCCATTTTTTTGTGTATGATGTAATTCTCAAATTAAAAATTGATAAGAGAGATCTTTCGAAATTCTTTGACCAGGTGCAGGATATGAAATACATGCTCAATGCCAATACATTACTTTTCAGTGCGGTAAAAAATGGACACTCTGATATTTATACTTACGATATTGAAAATGATAAAGTAAAACAGATTACCAACGATGTATATGATGATTTAGATCCTTCTTTTGTTGCATTTCCTCATAAAAACGGAATTATTTTTTCCAGTAATCGCCCTTCTGCTTATGCAAAAGGAAGGGATACTTCCCTGCTTAATAACCGGTTTAATATTTTTTTAGTTACTGACTTTGAAACCGGAAAACCTGAATTGAACCAAATAACACAACTTACCAGATTGAAATGGGGTGATGCCCGGTATCCGATGCAATACAATGATAACCATTTCACTTTCGTAAGCGATTTCAATGGTATTGGTAATCGCTGGGCAGGATTCTTTACCACAAAAAATGAAGGCGTTGATACGTTAGTACTTATTAATGATCAAATTCTTCGCGACCCTACCAGGCACGAAATAGATTCTACTTTGGCTGTTTATAAAAAATCCGATGTGGATTCCATAGCCGTAGTATCTGTATCCAGCGATTCCGCTTATGTATTTCCAATTACCAATTACTCAAATAGCCTTCTTGAGACAAGGATAGCTGGTGATAATGACCAGGTTAGTGAAGTAACACAGGATGATGATGATAAGATCCTTTATAAATTAAAGATTGATAAAAATGCCTTACAGCGACGGAATGTGGATGCAAGACCATCAACATACCGCGAAGAACAAATAAAAAGAAGCCGGATAGCCGGAGGCGAAGAAATTACAGCACCAGTGGTTTCGCCGGAAAATGATATTTTTCAACAACAGTTTAAGCCTGAGAAAATAGATAGCTCTGATTCTGCAAGGCTCTTAAAAGCACAAAATATTAATGAATCTTCAGTTTTATCTAACGCTAAATTGTATCCTTACAAACCATTAAAATTTGCGACTGATTATGTAATAGCCGGATTTAATGACAATGTGCTTGGAACACGCTACCAGACTTATGAGGGTGGTTCCGGACCGATTACTCTCGCTTCCAATAATGGTTTGAATGGAATTTTAAATTTGGGAACTTCCGATGTAATGGAAGATATTAAAATCTCAGGCGGGGTACGTCTATCTACTAATTTAAAAGATAATGACTGGATATTCCAGTTTTCTAATTTAAGAAGAAGATTTGATTGGGGTTTAACCTATTATAGAAGTGTTCAGGAGGTTGGATTTGCTTCTGATAGTGTTCAATATCCCGGAAAAGTATATTCAAATTTATACCAGGGAAGTGTTTCCTATCCTTTTGATGAAACAAAAAGGTTAACATTAGAAGTAGGAATCAGAGATGATAATTCCGTTGTAAATGCAGTGGACCAGATATCACTTCCTGCGCCCAGCCAATCTAATAAATATGAGTTGACGCACCTGGAATATGTTTATGATAATACTTTGAACCCGGTGCAGAATATATGGAATGGGATAAGATATAAAGCTTATATTGACCTTAATAGTCAAATTAATAACCCAACAAATGACGTTGGCCGTACTACTTTTAATTTTGGTTTCGATGCAAGAGCTTATTTTCCTATTTACCGCAACTTTATCTGGGCAATAAGAGCAGCAGGAGATTTCAGTTGGGGTGACCAGAAATTAATTTATTATCTCGGAGGTGTTGATAACTGGCTCATGTTTGCCGATAATCAAAAGACCAATAAGGATGGAAGTACTTCTTATCGCTATTTTAATGCGGCCAATCAACCGGCTCCTGATCAAACATATGCTTTTCAATCGCTGGCTGTCAATCTCCGCGGATTTATTCAAAATGCAGCAAACGGTAATAATAATGTTGTAATCAATAGTGAATTTAGATTACCTGTATTTACCACCTTTATTGATAAACCAATTAATAATGCCTTTGTGAGGAATTTTCAGTTAATACAATTTGTAGATCTTGGCAGTGCCTGGAATGGCTCTTACAATGCAATCGGGCGCCCTTATACCACTTATTCAGATCCTAACAATCCAACAGTTTCTGTAAAAATTAAAGCACCGGGAATTGGGCCGTTTCTTGGCGGATACGGTTTTGGAGCCAGAAGTACTTTGTTAGGTTATTTCTTAAAGTTTGATGCGGGTTGGCCTATGAGTGGATTCTTCAATAGTAAACCGATCTTGTACCTTAGTATGGGATTTGATTTTTAGGTTAGTTAAGTAGTGTGGTCAGTCATGTTTGATAGGAAGATGAGATGTGGTTTTTTTACCAAGAAAACAAATAAATATTAAGTCTGAATCCTACTAGATGAACAATCTAATGGCTACTCAAAAAAATGTCTAAATCTAAAATCATTCATTGATTTGCCTCCTTTCAGGATAAGATGATTAAGAGGAACTATCCAATTTGCGGATTTGGGTATAGGGTAATTTATCAATTTGAAAACAGAAAATACATCTTTCAATATAACTCCTAAAAGTTTATTAATTTACAAGAATTCAATTAGCTAAACAGAGCTAATTGACACACCAGTAAATTGTATAGCATGGAAAAAAGATGGAAAATAATTGAGGCAGACCGCGATAAAATTGATGAGTTACATTCATCT
Source organism: Hanamia sp. (assembly GCA_035532615.1). Classification (GTDB taxonomy): domain Bacteria; phylum Bacteroidota; class Bacteroidia; order Chitinophagales; family Chitinophagaceae; genus Ginsengibacter. The sequence goes on along the minus strand of DATKQQ010000150.1, from coordinate 41,912 downwards.
CTATCCATCAGTGAACCTCTTTGCAATATCCTTGTTCAAAGAGGAATTGAAACCTACGAAAAAGCAAAGGATTATTTCAGGCCGCAACTATCTCAACTTCACAATCCTTTTTTGATGAAGGATATGGAAAAAGCTGTTGAGAGGATTCTATTTGCAATAAAAAATAACCAAAAGATCCTTGTCTTTGGCGACTATGATGTAGATGGCACCACATCTGTGGCGATTATGTATCGTTTTCTCAAAAAAATATATAAAGAAGAAAAGATTGATTTTTATATTCCTCATCGTTATCGGGAAGGCTACGGAGTAAGTAAACAGGGGATTGATTTTGCAAAGGAAAATAATTTTGATTTAATCATTTCTCTGGACTGTGGAATTAAATCGGTAGAACTTGTCAGGTATGCATGCTCGTTATATATTGATTTTATTGTGTGCGATCATCACCTTCCCGATGAAGAATTGCCGCCAGCTATTGCCATTTTAAATCCTAAACAAAAAGATTGCAACTATCCTTACAAAGAACTCTGTGGCTGCGGAGTAGGATTCAAATTAATTACAGCGCTTTCAAATCGCCTGGGTTTGAAGGAAGAGGAATATTTATGCTACCTGGATCTGGTGGTAACTGCAATTGGCGCAGACATAGTGCCGATTACCGGAGAAAACAGAATTCTTGCTTTTTATGGATTACAAAAATTGAATTCCTCGCCATGCGCGGGAATAAAAGCATTAATTGAATTAAGGGGTATTCAAAAAAAATATTCAATTAATAATGTCGTCTTTATCATTGCTCCGCTGGTAAATGCAGCAGGGCGCATGGATGATGCATCCAAAGCAGTGAGGATGTTTATCGAAGACGATTTTGAAACTGCAAAGAAGTATGCAGAAATGTTGCGCAGCGATAACACAGATAGAAAAGATGCAGATACGACCATTACAGAGGAAGCATTATTTATGATTTCAAATGATCCTGAAATGATTACCAGGAAAACTACAGTAGTTTTCCAACCTCATTGGCATAAGGGCGTTGTTGGAATTGTAGCCAGTAGGTTAATTGAAAATTATTACCGCCCTACAGTTGTACTCACTCTTGGAGAGAAAGTGGTGGGAGGTAGCGCGCGTAGTGTTCCCGGATTTAATTTATATGAAGCCATACATGCATGCCGTGAACATTTAATTGGCTATGGCGGACATTTTGCCGCAGCAGGGATGTCAATGTTTCCTGAAAAGGTAGAAGCCTTCAGTAAAAAATTTGAGGAAGTGGTTTCGTTGACAATAGATACGGATTTGCTTACACCCGAGCTGATGATAAACGCTGAGATCAATTTTAAAAATATCAATCAAAAATTTTACAAGATAGTTGAACAGATGGAGCCTTACGGGCCGGAAAATCTGCGTCCTGTGTTCATCACAAGAAATATCAGAAATACCCCCTGGTCCAAAATTGTAAAAGAACAACACGTTCGTTTCGTGGTCAAAAATGAAAACATTACATTGACAGGAATTGGTTTTAATCTTGCAGAAAAGTTTCCCATGTTAGAAGCAAATCAACCAATTGATATGGTTTACACGATTGATGAAAATGAATGGAACGGGGAAACCAACCTTCAGCTTAAAGTAATTGATATCAGGCTTTCAGAGTTAAATGGTTGGCAATAGAATAATCTTATAATGAATTTCTTTTATTACTTCAAATATTTCTATTTTATTGCGAGAAATTGGAATCCCTGGCTTGCGACATTTACCGTTTATCATGAAATAAGAGGTGAAAGGAAATACGATATTCATACAATAGAAATTGATGAGTTTCGCTATGAAAAGATTGAAAGCAATAATTTATCTCACGCATCAATTTATCAGGGAAGCAATTATTTTATACTTGAAAAAGCATTTGAATATCTCAAAAACGAAAATGCCAATAATAACATTTTGGATTTTGGATCGGGCAAAGGGAGGATACTGGTAGTAGCGGCACACTATGGCTTTAAGAATATTACCGGTATTGATTTTTCCGCATCTTTGTGCAGGGAAGCTGATTATAACATTGAAAAAATAAAATCCTTTTTTCCTACCACAAATTTTAAAGTCATTTGTGGTGATGCAATAAATTATACAATAGAAAACGATACTAACGTTTTCTTTTTCTTCAATCCTTTTGATGAAGTAGTAATGCTCCAGGTGGTAAAAAATATTCTTTCTTCTTTAAAGCAAAATCTCCGAAAAGTTTACATCGTTTATGTAAATCCTTTGCACAAGGAAATCTTTTTAAGCGCAGGTTTTGAAGAAGAATATTTTTTTAGAAAAATGAATTTTTTAGAGTTTAGTATTTTATCAAAACAAAGTGAAGAAGAAAGCTATGCACAGTAACAAACCTACTTGTCCGGTAGGCGGGCAAGTGACTGGAACTTCTATTTTTTTAAAGAAGACAGGTAACCCAAATCATTTATGTTGCCTGAATAACCATTCCATCATCAACGGATCACTATAAGCGCCAAGCCATGAAAAATGGCCTACTTCAGGATATTGTGTGAAGCCCGGATGAGCGCCAGCTTTGGTTAAAGCCTGTAGCATTTCCGGGGAATAAAGAGGATTTACAGCCGCATCTTCAGAACCTAAAAAAATCCACATCGGAATGTGAGCAATTGTTGCGGCCCTCGACACATCACCACCTCCACAAACCGGAACTGCTGCGGCAAATAAATGTGGATACCTTTCAATAACATCATAAGTACCGAACCCACCCATTGAAAGTCCGGTAATATAAATACGATTGGTATCAACAGGCAAATTTTTAATAGTCTGATGAATCAACTCCATCAAGAGTTCCATTGGTTTGGAAGGATTTGATTGGAGAATTTGATCCGCACCTTTCCCCCGTGAAAAATTTGACCATTGCATGTGTTCAGGGCATTGCGGAGCTATCACAATCGCAGGATGCAATATCATATTCTGGTCGGTGGCAAAATTCATAACGCCCCATTTCAACTGAGCTTCATTATCATTACCTCTTTCACCAGATCCATGAAGAAAAATCACAAGCGGATATTTTCGCATGGTATCATAGTCAGGATAAAGTTGCCGATATCGAAGTGTATCGCCATTATTGATATATTGATTTACAGAAAAACGTGATGATTGGGTATATGCAGAATTTGAAAGGAATAAATAAAAATTAATAAAAATGCGATTCCGTATTTTGTTTTTGAGAATTTCATGATGAATATTTTAATTTTAAATGAACTCTGAAATTAATTTTATTATTCAGTAACAAATGTAATGAAATACGCTACTTTTTTCCTTAAAAACATTTTTTTCCAGCAAGCCTACCCACTGTAGGCAGGCAAATAAATATCCCTGATTTCTGTTTTCAATACATCTAAAATAATATAAACAAAAAAACCAGTACTTTTTAAAGTACTAGTTAAAAAAAAATTATTTTAGAAAATTTATATCTCAGTTATGATCCTGCTCTTCGGCTTACCCTCCATCATTTCTACATTCCTGGTGATAAAATTAGTTAATTCATTTCCCTTTAATAATCCCTGTGAAAGCAAAGCCAGGTCGGTTAAATTCTTTACTAATTTCTCCTGCTGATCCCTATTATCTTCTTTTAAAATGGTTTGATAAATAGGATGATTTCCATTTACAGTCAAGGTAACTTCTTCAGGCATATTTCCATAAAAACTTCCCATTCCTCCGCCACCATTCATAGCCATGTCTTTCATCCTTCTCATAAACTCGGGACGGGTTGCAATAACAGGAGCCGATTCGGTGGATAAACCCTTTATTTCAACGTTTGTATGCAAATCCGGAACTTCTACTTTAAACAATTCTTTCAGTTTTTCCTCTTCGTCTTTACTTAAAACGCTTTCTGCATTTTCATTTTTATCAATCAGGTTTTCTGTAATATCTGCATCAACTCTTACAAACTGTACATCATTCCACTTCATTTCCATATTATTGATAAATGCAGCATCCACAATAGTTTCAAGCTTTACTACTTTATAACCTTTTTGTTCAGCAGCTTTTATAAAACTATTTTGCTGCACCGGATCGGTAGTGTATAGCATTACTAATTTACCATCTTTATTTTTCTGTAAAGCTTCGGTTTCAGTCCTGTATTCTTCCAGGGTGTAAAATTTACCGCCGGTCTCATCTTCGAACAAATTAAACTTATTGGCTTTCTCCAAAAATTTATCATCGGTTATCATCCCGTATTTTACAAAAAGACCGAGGCTTTGCCATTTTTCTTCAAATGATTTCCTGTCTTCTTTAAATAATTCATCTAATTTATCAGCTACTTTTTTAGTGATATAAGAGCCAATCTTTTTTACATTCGGATCGCCCTGCAAATAGCTTCTGCTAACGTTCAGAGGAATATCCGGACTATCAATAACTCCATGAAGAAGCATTAAAAATTCGGGAACGATGTCCTTCACTTCATCAGTTACAAAAACCTGGTTGCTGTATAATTGTATTTTATCTTTCTGAACTTCAAAGCTGTTTTTTACTTTAGGGAAATAGAGAATTCCTGTCAGATTAAAAGGATAATCAACATTTAAATGAATCCAGAATAAAGGTGCTTCACTAAAAGGATATAATTCTTTATAAAAATCCTGGTAATCTTTGTCTGTGAGTTCGGATGGTTTTTTGGTCCATGCCGGAGCTGGATTATTAATTTGCTTGTCTTCAAAAAAAATAGGAACCGGTAAAAATCTACAGAATTTTTCAAGCATGTGACGAATTCTTTCCGGCTCTAAAAATTCTTTGCTTTCCTCATTAATGTAAAGAACAATATCTGTTCCGCGTTTTTTCTTTTTAGTTTCTTCAAAAGAATATTCCGGGCTTCCATCACATTCCCACTTTGCACCTTTGGAATCATCCTGGTAACTTTTTGTATTGATCTCTACCTTGTCACTTACCATAAAAGAAGAATAAAATCCAAGCCCAAAATGACCGATGATATTGGCTTCATTCTTTCCTTTATATTTTTCCAAAAATTCTTCGGCTCCGCTAAAAGCCACCTGGTTGATGTACTTATCCACTTCTTCCTCTGTCATTCCTACACCTTTATCAGAGATGGTCAAGGTCTTTTTATCTTTATCAATCTTTACATGAATATCCGTATTCCCAATATCTCCTTTTACTTCTCCATTAGAGGCTAAAGTTTTCAATTTTTGGGTAGCATCTACGGCATTACTTACCAGCTCACGAATAAAAATTTCATGATCGCTATATAGAAACTTTTTAATAATTGGAAAAATATTTTCCGTTTGAACTCTTATATTTCCTTTTTGCATAATTTATTTTTAAATCCTTTTTACAAAACAAGTGCCATTCATTTTTAGCTGACACGATGGCATCAAAAAACCGCTCCAGTTATGGAGCGGAATTTTTCTCATAATCAAACGATCGATGGCTTACGAAAAGTTAATTCAATGTAATATCATAGTACGATTTTATAAGTCAACCATTTTTCAAAACTCAGATAAGGGAAAGACTCCCTGATCCTCCTGAGCAATAAAGTAATAACAAATAAAAACGGAGCTAATAAGAGACTTTTTTCCACAAAGCAATTTAATATAAGACAATCATAAATCCATTTTCGCTGCATTGCCATCCGGATCCCGATATCAATTTAATAACAAATTATAAGATATTCACCTCTCTTTCTATTTCAATTCCGAATTTCTCTTTTACAGATATTTTTATTTCTTCGCTTAAATTATAAATTTCTTTACCCGTCGCATTTCCATAATTAACCAAAACAAGCGCTTGCTTTTCATAACAGCCTGCATCTCCCTTTCTAAAGCCCTTCCAGCCGCATTGTTCTATCAACCATCCCGCAGGGATTTTAAAATGATTTTCATCAATCTTATAAAAAGAAAATTTTTGCAATGAGGAATTTACTAATTCCTTTAATTGGAGCAGCTCACGATTATTTATAACCGGGTTTTTGAAAAAGCTTCCTGCATTTCCAATTATATCCGGATTTGGCAATTTTAAAGTTCGGATATGAATTACTGCATCAGAAATTGCTTTTATACTCAACTTTTCAACCCTCATTTTTTTTAATTCTTCTTCAATTGTACCATAAGAAATATTGAAAACCGGTTTTTTCCTAAGACGATACGTAACATTTAAAATAGCAAACTGGTCTTTATACTTCTTTTTAAAAATACTTTCACGATATCCAAATTCGCATTCTTCTGCTGAAAATTTTTGGGTTGTTTTATCACGAAGATGGAAGGCCTCAAGTTCAAAAAAAACATCTTTTATCTCCACACCATAAGCTCCGATATTTTGCATTGGCGAAGCGCCCACATTTCCCGGAATTAGTGAAAGATTCTCAACGCCTCCATAATTATTTTTGACGCAATCCATTACAAAATGGTGCCATTTTACTCCTGCACCTGCCCTGATAAATATAAATTCCTCATCTTCATTCACTATTTCAATTCCCCCTATTTCATTCTTTAATATGAATCCATTATAATTTTTCGTAAAAAGGATATTACTTCCACCGCCAAGGATTATATTTGAAGAAATATTTTTTTTATTTTTAAGAGATTCTTCTAATTCATATACGCAAGAGAAGGTTGCGAAATATTTTGCAATCGATTCTATGCCAAATGTATTGTGTTTTTTGAGTGAATAATTTTGATAAACTTGCATATATTTGAAATTACCGGCAAAATACCAAAAATATGAATGAATTAACAGCAGTAGTTATTGGGGCAACTGGATTAACCGGAAGTTTAGTATTGCAGGAACTGCTGAAAGATGAAAATTTTAAAACTGTTCGTGTGTTGGTCAGAAGAAATGTGAATATGATTCATCCAAAATTGGAACAGGAAATTGTAAACTTCAATGACTTGGATGATTATTCGAAAAAGTTTGGCGAAGGGGATGTTATCTTTTCGTGTATAGGTACCACACAAAAAAAAGTAAAAGGTGATAAGATATTGTATGAAAATATTGATTTTGGAATTCCCGTAAATGCAGCAAGGATTGGTATTTCAAAGAATTTTAAAAAGTTTCTGATTATATCTGCAATTGGTGCCAATGAAAACTCTTCCAATTTTTATTTAAAATTAAAAGGTAAAACCGAAAATGCAGTGAAAGAAATTCCTTTTGTAAGCGTTAGTATTTTTCAGCCGTCTTTAATAAATGGTAGCCGAAATGAAAACCGCACAGGAGAAACAATCGCACAAACTATAATGGATCTACTTTCATTTTTGCTTTTGGGGCCGCTAAAAAAATTCAGGCCAATCGGTGCTAATAATATTGCCAAAGCAATGATAAATGAAAGCAAACAACAAAACAAAGGTGTACATTATTACAAATTTGAAGAAATGATGGAACTGGCCCGGCTTAGTTTGTAACTTTCAACTCACAATAAAGTACTTAAAAGGGATCCACATCAGCGATAACTACTACACTTCTGTATTTTTTTTCTGCCTTCAATAAATCAATATGATTACTGATTACCTTCTTTTGAATTTTTAAACGTGCAGCGTCCTGTCGCAGCTTTATCAATATTTCCATTAAAAACATATTTCTTACACGGTTCACAATCGGCGCGGCAGGGCCAATGATATTTTCAAAATCCTTTTCTAAAAAATGGCCAAGGGCATCTGCGGCTTCCATTACTATTTCTTTCATCTTATGCTTCAAGGTGATTCGGACCAACCGACTGAATGGCGGATAAAAGAATTGCTTTCTCATCTCCATTTCAAAATCATAAAACCCGGAATAATTATGTTCCTGAACAAATAATAAAACCGGATGATCTGTTTTAGAAGCCTGGATCAGAACTAAACCCCTTTCCAATTTTCTTCCCGCCCTCCCGCTCACTTGTTCCATTAATTGAAAGGCTCTTTCATTCACGCGAAAATCGGCAAAACTTAATAATCCGTCTGCATCAAGAATACCCACCAGGCTTACTTTTTCAAAATCCAAACCTTTCACTACCATTTGCGTCCCTGCTAAAATATCAATACGATGCTGCTCAAATAATTTGATCAAAGTATCGTGAGCATTTTTTCCTTTTACAGCGTCCACATCCATTCTTGCAATCCTGTTGTTAGGAAAATCTTCAGTTAATTCTTCTTCTACTTTTTCTGTTCCAAAATTTTTCTCTTTCCAGTTTACGCTTCCGCAAGCCGGGCATGTAATGGGTTTAGGATATGTATTTCCGCAATAATGACAATGTAATTTATTAGAGTATTTATGGAGCGTTAAAGTAACCGAACAATTCTCACAGTGCGGGATGAATCCACAGGTACCGCACAAAAGAAATGGTGAATAACCACGACGATTTTGAAAAAGAATTACTTGTTTGTCACTTTGCAAAGCAGCTTCAATTGCTGTTTTCAGTTGGGGTGATATCATCACTTTCCCTTTTTTGGAAGCCGCCACTGTTTTGGTATCTATTATTTTTATTTCTGGTAATTGAGTTCCGCCAAACCTTTCAGTGAGCGTTATTAAAGCATACTTATTTTTTTGCGCGTTGTAATAACTTTCTAAAGAAGGAGTAGCGCTTCCCATTAAAACTTTCGCATTAAACAGCGAAGCATAAAAAACAGAAGCATCACGCGCATTGTATCTTGGTGCAGGATCCTGTTGTTTAAAAGAAGTATCCTGCTCTTCATCTATTACGATCAACCCCAGGTTTTTGAAAGGAAGAAATAACGCACTCCTGGCACCTAAAATAATTTTTAATTCTCCGGTTTTTATTTTATTCCAAATCTCTATTCTTTCATTATTATTGAATTTAGAATGATAGATAGCGATGTTGCCACCAAAAAAAAGTTGTAATCTTCGGATGATCTGTGCCGTTAGTGTAATCTCCGGAAGAAGATATAAAACCTGTTTCCCTTCATTCACCATTTTTTCTATTTGCTTAATATATAATAAAGTTTTTCCACTACTGGTAACGCCATGTACAAGGCAAACCTCTTTATTTTCAAAGCCATTATTTATTTCATTCAATGCATTTTTTTGTGCATTATTCAATTCGAAATTCACTTCCATTTTCTTAGGGAGAGATTGAATACGGTCGGTATTTCGTTTTTGAATGGTAAGAATATTTTTATCAACTAATCCTTTTAATTGAGCCGGGCTGGCACCCGATTTTTTTAAAAGTTGTGTCTGAGAAACTTCGCCTTCAGTTTTTGAAAGATGTAAAAAACTCAGAAGCATTTCCATTTGCTTTGGCGCCCTGGTCAAAGAATCATCCATCAATGCGCTCATTTTTTCATCCGATGAATATTCAGGATTCAACAAAACAAAGTTTTCTTTTTTTTCTTTGTATTTATCTGTAAGTGATTCCCATATAAAGCACACCCTTTTTTCTATTAGCTTTTTTATGAGAGGATATACGTGAATGATATTGGCTACTTGCTGCACTTCAGTTATCTTCAATTCTTTTTTTATCAGCAGTGCTTCAGCCAATAAATATTCTTCATCATCGAGTGATGAAAAATTATCGCCATATTCTTCATTATAAATTAAAATGGCTTCACTGCTCAGTTTTAAATGGGTGGGCAAGGCTGCAGCCATCACTTCACCTTCACTGCACATGTAATATTCGCTGACCCATTTCCAGAACTGCAATTGCTTTGGATATACAACAGGTTCGTCATCTATTACATTTAATATTTCTTTTGTTTCATAAACGGGCTTTTCCTGGTTTATTGATTTTATAATTCCCGCGTATTTTTTGTTTTTCCCAAAAACGACTTCCACCCGGCAACCAATTTGTAATTTTTTAACCAGCTTTTCAGGAACAGAATAAGTGTAAATTTTCGGTAGAGCCAAAGGCAAAATTACTTCAACCCAGTTGAATATATTTTGCGTTATTTCGTTAAATAAAATTGGCTCTTTGGAAGCGTCATTGTTCATTGATGCAAATATTTTGTGGATGGAGTGATAAGCGAGTTTGACGGCTCCTGATTAATATTTTCTGTCAGTTGTATATCTTACCAATTCCTCAAGCCCATCTCTTACTTCACTTTTGGGAAATTCGAACAGAATTGCTAAAGCTTCATCGCGATATTGAAACATTTTTTTTGTCGCATAGTTTATTCCACCTGCTTCAATTACTTTTTGCAAAACATATTTAATCTTTTCCGGATTTTTATTTTCATTTTTTATTATGTAAATAATTTTTCTCCTTTCCTGGGCAGCTATATTATTAAGAGTATAAATAAGTGGTAAGGTTAATTTTTTTTCTTTCAAATCGTTTCCGGTTGGCTTCCCTATATCTTCATTTCCATAATCAAATAGATCATCTTTTATCTGAAACGCGATTCCCGTTTTTTCTCCAAATTTTTTCATTTTTTCAGTAAGAGCCTCGTCATTACTGGTACTCCAGGCACCCACCGCACATGCCGAAGAGAGTAAAGATGCCGTCTTGCTTCTGATAATTTCAAAATAAATATCTTCTTTTAAATTTAGTTTGCGGGCTTTTTCAATTTGCAATAATTCGCCTTCACTCATTTGTTTTACTGCTTCTGATAAGATATGAAGATGTTTAAAATCTCCTGCTTCGGTAGAAAGAAGTAATCCTTTTGATAAAAGGTAATCACCAACTAAAACCGCAATTTTATTTTTCCATAAAGCATTGACAGAAAAAAAACCTCTTCGTTCCAAAGATTCATCCACTACATCATCGTGTACAAGAGTGGCCGTATGCAAAAGCTCTACCAATGCGGCTGCCCTATAAGTCGATTCATTTATATCTCCGTGAAGTTTGGCGCTCAGGAAAACAAACATAGGCCTAAGTTGTTTACCTTTTCTTTTAATAATATATTTCATTATTCTATCGAGCAAAGGAGTCTGGCTTTTTACAGATTGTGTAAATTTTTGCTCAAAAATGGCTAACTCGGGTGCTATTATATTTTTTGAAAATTGCATTATTAGGGTAAAATGGCAATATAAGACAGAAACAAGGAATTTGTGGAATTATGGTTAAAAATTCAAAAAAGAAATAAATGAAAGGTTAATATCCATTACCTAAAAGTTTAATTTTATATATAATAAAAGTAGATTTGGTTCGTTTGTTGATAGTGTAATTAAAATTTTCAAATAGTAAGAATATATAAATCGCTCAAAATCCACTTGAATGGTAAAAAAAATTTGAATTTTGAGTTTCCTTTGATATTTTTGCGCAATCAAAAAGTTTATTTAAGAAATCATTAATCAAAAAGTTATGGCAAGCAAAAAGTTTAAATTATTGTTAATGGGAATTTTTTCCATTCTATCCCTTGGTGTTTTCGCCCAGGATACCGGTGTTTATAATATTTATGACTCCACCGTAATTCCCACAAAAGAGAAAGCGCAACAAAATGAGTTTATGAATAACACCTACGATTTTCCAGCGAAGCCGCGAAGTGAAACTGAAATTGGTGTTTCTGGTGGTATGTTTTCGATTAGTGGTGATGTGGCGTCTTTATTACCCACAGGAGGTTTTGCAGTCCATGTTCGTAAATCGTTAGGTTATGTATTCTCATTGAGATTACAGTATTTATATGGAGAGGCTAAAGGTCTTAACTGGAAACCCTCTTACGGCTATTCAAATGATCCGGTATGGAATAGTTATAATGCAAATGCTCTTCAGCCAGTTTATTATAATTATAAAACAACTGTTAATGATTTATCAATACAAGGTATATTTACTCTCAATAATATTCGCTTCCATAAACAAAAGACGGGAATGGTTATCTATGGCGGATTTGGTGTAGGTGCTACAGTATATAATGCAGAAGTTCAGGTTCCTCAAAGCTTTGCTACAATCACCGGAGGTACTTATTCTGGCCGTAAAGCTACCCGAAAGGCATTAAAGAGTTTGCTTAAAGGCGTTCCTTACACAGAAGCTCAAAATGAAAATACAACTAAGCCAACACTTGGAGGTCATCCATTGAGAGCCACCGGTACTTTTTTGGGAGGGATAGCTTTTAAACTAAGCAAGAGAATCAATCTTGCAATTGAAGACAGGTTCACAATTACCAAGGATGATTTACTTGATGGTCAGCAATGGGCAGAGCGTCCTATTGGCAATCCTGGTTTGACTGGCGATTTTGACACTTATAATTATCTTTCTGCCGGATTGAACTTTAATGTTGGATCAAAAGCAGTTGAACCTCTTTGGTGGATCAATCCTCTTGACTATGCCTACAGTGAAATCAATGCTCCTAAGCACATGAAATTACCAACACCTGTTTTGCCCGATGCTGATGGTGATGGCGTTACTGACCAATTTGACAAATGTCCAAATACACCAGCAGGGGTTGCAGTGGATGTACATGGTTGCCCATTGGATACTGATGGTGATGGTGTTCCTGATTATAAAGATAAAGAATTGATAACTCCTACTTATTGCCAACCTGTAGATGCTAATGGTGTGGGTAAATGCCCGGAACCTGATTGCTGCAGAACTTTGAGAGATTCATTAGCAGTAGCAAATACTTGTAATATAGGAGATCTTCCAAGTATTTCTTTCAAAAGCAGAAGAATCAGTATCAGCGAAGATGCGAAGGCATTATTGGCAACAGTAGCTTCAAAATTGAAGAATAGTCCAGCATGTTCAATAACTGTTACAGGTTATCCTGCTGCTTCCAAAGCTTCTCAAGCTCTTTGTAACAAGAGAGTAGATGCTATCAAAACTTACCTGACTGAAAAAGAAGGAATCAGTTCAGATAGGATTAATACTAATTGCGAAGTAGGTGGTGGCGATGTAAATACTGTTGATATAAAATCAAATTAAAAAATACACTTTTTGCTCAATGATAAACCCTTCCCATTTTTTGGGAAGGGTTTTTAAATTATATCAAAAGATTAACTAAGCTGTTTTTTTCCCTATAAATTTAAAACTCATTTTTGTTTAAAATCATTTAATTTTGCGACTCTTTATGAAGATATTTTTTGCTTTATTGTTACCTTTTCTAATACTTGCCAGTTGTAATAATCAATTTAGCAAAGTGCTTAAAAGCCATGATTATGAATACAAGTTTAAAATGGCTGATAAATATTATGCAGAAAAGAATTATAGAAATGCAGAACAGTTGTACCAGGAATTATTCCCTGTTTTTAAAGGATCAGACAAGTTTGAAGAATTATATTACAAATATGCGTATTGCTCTTATTATCAAGGTAATTATTTAGATGCTGAAAATCTTTTTAAAAGTTTTCTTGGAGTTTTTCCAAACAGCAGTAAGGCTGAAGAAATAAGTTATATGCATGCGCTTTCATTCTATAAACAATCGCCAAATGTACAATTGGATCAAACAAATACAACAAAGGCGATTGGAATGATGCAGGGATTTATTAATTCTTACCCTAATTCGAAAAGGGATACGGAGGCAACTCAAATTATTACAAAATGCAGAGCTAAATTACAAGAGAAAGATTACCTGGCTGCCGAATTGTATTATAATCTTGAAATGTACCAGGCTGCCGGAATATATTTTTCGAATTTGTTGCTAAATTATCCAGAATCTCCAAAAGGAGATCAGTATATGCTTATGGCAGTAAAATCATATTATCAATATGCAAAATCAAGCATATTTACTAAACAGGAAGAAAGATATGCCAAAGTAACTTCTGAATATTTTGATTTTGTAGATCGTTATCCTGATAGTAAATTATTAAAACAGGCAGAAGTTTATAAAAATCTTAGTCAAAACAATATTAAAAAATTACAAAATGAGCAAATTAAGACGTCAACAAGCCTCTAATACCAGCAATGTTGTAGAAACTCAAAATCTGATTGATGTAAAAGCCAAAACAGGAAATTTATATGAATCCATTGTAGTGATTGCTAAAAGAGCCAATCAAATCAATATTGCAATTAAAGAAGAGTTACATAATAAACTGGAAGAATTCGCAAGTCATACTGATAGCCTTGAAGAAATTCATGAAAATAAAGAGCAAATTGAAATTTCCCGTGCTTATGAAAGAATACCCAATTCTGCGCTTTTAGCCACTGCTGAATTTATGGAAGATAAAATTTATTTTCGTAGAAATGAGGATACTCTTTTTGAATAAATCTTTTAAAAATACTTTTTAGAATGATAATGGCGGTTTTATTCCGCCATTTTTATTATAGAAAGATCATTGAAATAATAAAATCAGTATCTACAAACTAAAAAAATTTCATTTATTTTATACTGATGAATTAGTGTTAGGTTTTCCGGCCCTGGGATTATTTTATGAATTTCAAACTTGATATTTTTTGAATAAAAATTTAAAATATTTCAACGTGCCTGTTAATACAATTATCCCTGTAAATAGAATTGCAATAATTAATTTCAATTTTTGTTCTATCCCGGATACAATAAAAAGCAATCCTATATAAAGAGCCAGAATTAAAAAGAACTTTACAATCAGTTTTTTCAAAGGTAAAATTTGAGTCACCGGAGTATTTAAAACTTTAGCTGAGTGCCATAAATAATAAATTGCCTGGCAATAGGTAGCAATCACAATAGCAAGAGCAACACCCCTTGTTCCCATTATTGGATATAAAATCAGCATTAATATAATGGCTATAAGTATATCAAGAAGTGATCCCCACAAAATTTTTTTGCCTTGTGAAAAACATTGTAAAATGACACTATAATTATTAATACGCAGAGGAAGAATAAAAATGCTGATCACAAAAATGGGCAACGATGCATTGTATTTATCTTTAAATGTAATAGAAAAAAGATCGTTACGAAAAAAGAACAGGAAAAAGAACAATGGAAAAACAATAGTAGATAATGTGTTGAAACTTTCGCGAAAAAGCTTTTTTATTTTATCGTTTTGCCGAAGGTTGCCTGAAATTTCAATCAATAGGAAACTTCCTGCAACACTGATCAATAACCCAAAAAGAGGAATTTCAAAAGAGCCATTAAAAAAGATGGCAAAATTTGTCGCTGAAAGGAGATACAGCAAAAAAACTTTGTCCATCCATTTTGAAATAACTCCTAAAATATCGTTCATACCAAGAAATCCCCAATGGCTAAAAAAATAGTTTTCGTCAATTGGTTTTTCATAGAAATCTTCCTTTGCCGGAATCAGTATCATAGCGATTAATTTTAAAACAGAAAGAATGCAAACTCCTCCAATGAGATTAAAAAGAAAATAACCGGTATAAAGAACGTACAGATGCCAGCCCAGAAAAAGGGTAGAATAAATAAAATTAATTATAAAGGATTTTTTTTCACCATGCCTCTTAATAAGTATTGTTTCAAAAATGACAGAAATATTTTGAATACCTATAAAAGCTATAATTAAAATTTTTAAGGTAGGATAAAAATTTTTTGCAAAAAGAAAAAATGCAATTAATCCAGACAGCCATAATATGGAATAAAAAATACCTAATTTTTTCCTGTTTTTTTTTATTAAAGAAAAAAGGAATTTTAAATTGGTAGAAAGTATCACAGCTGATAATCCAAAACTGATGAAAACGTTTACTATATTGGCATACATCCAAACGCTCTGAAATTTTCCATAGTCTTCAAAAGATAATCTCCTTGAATAAATTATAGTGATCCCGAATAGTATAAGTACCGGCAATACTCTTCCTAAAAATAACCAGGAAAATTTTCGGACAGCCAGCGATTTATAACTTTGATTTACTGAATTGATCACAGGTTTGTTTGTCTAAATTTTTAATTATTTCAGCAGGATTGCCTGCAATAATACAATATCCATCTTTAAAACTTTTTGATACTACTGACCCTGCACCTACAATGGTAAAATCACCAAGTTGCACGGAAGGCAATATGATTGCATTCATTCCTATCCAGCAAAATTTTCCAATGGAAACAGGAGGTGCTTCAATATGTTGAGAATTATTAACAGGATCATGGTTGGCAGAAATAATTCCAACATTGGGGCCGATATTGGTAAAATCTCCGATACTTATTCCATTAGAAGCTTCAATATAATTCCCCGGAGAATCCCCTGGAAAAACATTTTTCCCTCTTATTATTTTTTCAGGATAAGTAATACTTGAGGTATAATGTATAGCCCACTTTACATTTCTGTTTTGTCGTAAAATATGCTTGAAAAAAAAATTAGCTATATAAAAATTGAGGCCTACATCTTTTCTAAGGCGGAAAATATTTTGAATAAATTTTTTAAGCATGCTTTGAAATTATAGGAGATGAAAATGGTCTTTTTTTATATTCTTTTGTTCTATCAAAAAAGAATTTGACGCTGTTTGTTTTGTGTTTGTAAGATAACTTTTTTCTATAATTATAAAAATACACAAGTTTTACTCAAAACGTTTCAGAATGGCTCTGAAACGTAAGGCAATTGCCAGGTGCGATGGCTACAAGATTGAAATACAACCATGGTTAATAAATTATTGAATGCCTTCCGTTTTGTTACCTTTGCAACGTTTTTTAAAATTATTTTTGGTTAATGAAGAATATCAGAAACTTTTGCATTATTGCACACATCGATCATGGTAAAAGTACACTTGCTGACCGTTTGCTGGAATTCACCCACACTATTAATGATAGAGAAATGCAGGCCCAGGTCTTAGATAATATGGATCTTGAGCGTGAAAAAGGAATTACCATAAAAAGCCATGCTATACAAATTAATTACAGATTTGAGGATGAAGAATATATTTTAAATTTAATTGACACTCCAGGGCATGTGGATTTTAGCTATGAGGTAAGCCGGGCGCTGGCTGCATGCGAAGGTGCTTTGCTTTTGGTAGATGCTACCCAGGGCATACAGGCGCAAACTATTTCTAATTTGTATCTTGCTATTGATAATGATTTGGAGATTATTCCAGTGCTGAATAAAATAGATATGGATGGCGCCATGATTGGTGAAGTGGAAGATCAAATCATAGAATTGATAGGATGTAAACAAGAAGATATTTTGCATGCGAGCGCTAAAACAGGCGTAGGTATTGAGCCCATACTCTCTGCCATTATTAAACGAATTCCAGCACCTACCGGCGATGAAAACGCACCACTACAGGCATTGATATTTGATAGCGTTTTCAATAGCTTTCGTGGTATCATCGTTTATTATCGGATTTTTAACGGGATACTTAAAAAGAATGATAAAATTAAATTTTCCAATACAGGCAAAGAATACAATGCAGATGAAGTAGGAATTTTAAAATTGGGAATGATGGCAAAAAATGTAGTGAAGGCTGGTGATGTAGGTTACGTAATTACAGGAATTAAAAACGCAAAAGAAGTAAAAGTGGGGGATACCATTACCACCACTGCAAACCCATGCAAGGAATCCATCAAAGGTTTTGAAGAAGTGAAGCCAATGGTTTTTGCGGGAATATTTCCTGTGAATACTGATGAATTTGAAGAACTGCGCGATTGCATGGAAAAACTACAGCTCAATGATGCCTCTCTTACTTTTGAATTAGAGACTTCGCAAGCTCTGGGCTTTGGATTTCGATGTGGTTTTCTTGGTATGCTCCACATGGAGATTATCCAGGAAAGATTGGAACGGGAATTTAATCAAACTGTAATTACAACAGTACCTAACGTTAGTTTTTTTGCCTATACCACCAAAGGAGAAAAACTGACTGTGAATAATCCTTCTCAAATGCCCGACCCAAGCAGAATTGAGAAGATCGAAGAACCATTTATAAAAGCACAAATAATTACAAAACCGGAGTATATTGGAAATATAATGACCCTTTGTATTGGCAAACGTGGTACTCTCAACAACCAGGGATATTTAACTCCAACCCGTGTTGAGCTTACTTTTGAGATGCCATTGACAGAAATTGTTTTTGATTTTTATGACAGATTGAAAAGTGTTACACGCGGATATGCTTCATTTGATTATCATCCCATCGGATACCACGAAAGTGATATTGTGAAAATGGATATTTTATTAAATGGTGATAAAGTGGATGCCTTGAGTTCTCTGATTCATCGCAGTAGATCGCAGGAATTTGGAAGAAAACTTTGCGAAAAATTAAAAGAGTTAGTTCCGCGACAGCAATTCCAAATTGCCATCCAGGCTGCCATAGGCGCTAAAATAATTTCCCGTGAAAACATTAGTGCCATCCGAAAAGATGTAACTGCTAAATGCTATGGAGGAGATATAAGCAGAAAAAGAAAGCTTTTGGAAAAGCAAAAAGAAGGTAAAAAAAGAATGAAGCAGATTGGAAATGTGGAAGTACCACAGGAAGCTTTTTTAGCAGTTTTGAAATTGGATGAATAAATAAAAATCATTACTTTTTGCAAAAATTATTATATGCCTGGTGTAGCTCTAAACAAAGAAATGAATATTGAAGTGAAAGTCCGCCTTATCAGTAAAGGAAATGATGAGCCTTTAACGGGTAACGAATTTTCTGTTCGTCTTTACGATAAAGATATTTTTAGTGATAATTTTTTGGGTAAAAGTATTCCCGACGAAGAGGGAATTGCAAGGTTCCTGTTTTCGCAAAAGGATTTTAGAAAACCTGCTGGTCTGGACGATAAACCTGATTTTTATTTTGTGGTATTTAAAGATAAAAAAGAAATTTTCAAAAGCAAAGTGATGTCTAATCTTGATTTATCCAATCTTGAAGAATTTATAATGAAAGAAGGAGAAGTTATTGATCTGGGCACTTTTCTAATAGATACTCAAGGCAAGTGAACAAATTTCTAAAATGGCGGATTACTCAACATAGGAGGTTTAACCTGGTTTGAATCATTTTGTTCGTCTTCATTTTGTATGGGTTTAGGCATCCGCTTACTCAATTTTGATTCATTAATATTTCCCTGTGGATCCATAATAGGATCTGGCACAGGCTCCTGGCCCTCAGGGGTTATTTGGTTAAATACTTTTTCAATGTGTACCCACTTCCCATCTCTCCATCTCAAGCCTTCATAATCTCCATCAGGAATATAAGTGTATTTCTTTTTTGGCTCGCCGGTTTCAGAAATTAAATGTTCATAGATTATGATGTGTAAATCCTTATCATAATTCAGCTCTGGTCCCGCGTTTTTCTTATATTCCATAATATATCTTGCAATGGATTTCTGATGCAGGCTATTATCCTGGAAACTAAAGTAGGGACCTCCAAAAACCGGTCTGCCATTTTTGAATGTAAGTATTTCTATAATTTTTCTGTCGCTGCTTAGATTATTATCATCAAACCCCAACAATGTGTAATAATTTTTTCCAAACGTCTTTTCTTCAATTAATTTATAATATAAGGCGCCTATCCATGCAAGGTTGCTGGTGATAGTATCATTGATATTTACAATCTCATCCGACTTATCTATGAGTGGGAAAAGTCTTAAAGAACCATCAGAAGTTCGCATTTGTATAGCGCCATGTTGCCTGATAATTTCACCGTTTATTACCAACTGCCAGGTAAAAATTCTAAATGTACTATCCGGAGGAATTACTTTGGCAATAGTGATTAAAGAATCAAATGGATAATAAAATGAATTTTTTGTTTGCAAAGCACGAACAAAAAGTCGGGTAAATAAGCTGTCAGCCATAAAGCGTTCTTCAGGGCTTCTACCTTCGATTATCTGATTGGCGAATATGGCAAGTGTATCTTCTTTTTTTTGAAGTATTTCTTTTTCGGTACGTGATAAATTTTGGGCCAAACAAGTATTACCAGTTACAAAAAGTAAAACAAAAAAAAGACTGATTTTATTCATTAAAAACATTTGAGCAAAGAAAACTTTAATTCCAATAATTTATTGTTAACCATAAAATTTTTAACTAAGTTATAAAGCTTCAGCCACAGAAATAAGATCATTAAAAACCATATCAATATTCACGTTTTTTAAATCTACATCTTTCCTGGTAGTCGGTAAAAAAATATTAATTTTTACTCCAAGATTTCTTCCAAATTGCATATCACTTAACGTGTTTCCAACCATCATGCTTTTGGAAAGGTCAATCTTAGGAAAATCTTTTAGTGCCTGCAAACCCATTCCCGGGTTTGGTTTTCGGTTGGTGCTTTCCATTTCTGAACAAACATAAATCTTATCAATTCTTCCTCCGGCTTCTTTGATTTCCTTTTTCATGTTTTTATGAATGAGTTGGAGATCTTTTAATTTAGTAAGCCCTTTTGCAACGCCTCTTTGATTGGTAACCATTATGATATGTCCCAACTTTTTATTGAAAATCTGAAATGCCTCTTTTACACCTTTGTAAAATTGAAATTCTTCCCAGGTATGGATATAATCCAAATGTTTTTCATCATTTACCACACCATCGCGGTCAATGAAGAGGGTCCAGGAGGAGTCAATGTTTTTTAGATTAAAATTTTTCAATTTATTGTTGAATGCTTTTAATTGCTAAATTATTGAATGATTATTTATAAATTATTTGTATTAATTAAACCAATTCCTTCTGCGCACGCTCATAATCTTCCGGTATGCCAATATCAATAAAATATGCATCCTGAATCATGCCGTAAAATTTTTGATTTTTGCCCGTCTGAAAGGTAGGCAAGTTTATCTGCTGATTCACCTTCTTTTCAAGATAATCTTTTTCAAAAGAAAATTTTCCAGGGAGATCTTCTTTTAAAAATTCTTCAATGTTTAGGGCATACACACCGCCATTGATTAATCCTGATTGGTAAAATTGTTTTTCTTTAAATGATTTTATGGAATTATCATCATTCAATTCTACGACACCATAACGGTCAAAATTATTCATCGGTTTTAAACTTAAAGTACAAACGGCTTCTTTCTCCTCATGAAATTTACTAAATGAATTATAATCTATTTTAAAAAGCGTATCTCCGTTACAAATAAATACATTTTCGCCAGAAGCCTTACTGCATGAGAGTTTGATGGCTCCGCCGGTTCCTAAGGGTTGATTTTCTAAAGAGATCTTATAATGTAATTGAGGATAATTCTTTTCCAGGTATTTTTCAATTACTTCGTGCATATACCCTACGCTGAAAATAAAATTTTCAATTCCTTGTTTTTGTAGAAAAAAAATAAGATGATGTAGAAAAGGTTTTCCTGCTACCGGTGCCATGCATTTGGGAGTATCAGAAATTACTGAACGCAATCTTGTTCCCAACCCACCGACAAGTATGATGGCGTCTTTAATCATTCGTATCAGCAAAATAGATTTCTTCAACAAATTGACAAATGATATGTCCAAGTGTAATATGACTTTCCTGGATGCGCGGAGTATCATCAGATGGGATATTAATTAAATAGTCAGATAGTTCTTTCAATTTTCCACCGGTAGAACCTGTGAAAGCTATAGTAATCATTCCTTTTTCGCGTGCCATTTCAAAGGCATTTACGATGTTTCTACTGTTGCCGGAAGTACTCAACCCAACGAGAATATCACCGGAATTTCCAATACCTTTTATGAGCCGGGAGTAAATGACATCGTAGCTGTAATCATTAGCAACAGCGGTTAAATAGGAAGTATTACAGTGTAAAGCTTCAGCAGGAAGTGCGTCTCTATCCGTGTAAAATCTGCCACTAAATTCTGCCGCAAGATGCTGTGCATCGGAAGCGCTCCCACCATTTCCACAAAACAAAACTTTTTTACCTTTTTCAAAAGCTTTTACAATTTCCGTTACACAAGTGTTGACCGTTTGTAATAATTTTTCATCGTTGAGTATTTTTGTTTTTACATCAATAGATGATTGAATGATATTTTTTATTTTTTCCATTAAAATTTTTTCTTGTTATTCAAAGGTAAAGGCAACTGTTTTAAATTCTATAGATACAAGATAAGATACTTTTTTACGAATTCCATGTTGTTAATCCATATTTCGTAAACCTATAATTTTTCACTTCACCCCCAAATTTGTTTAATTTATCTATTACTGCGTATCTCGAATTTTCGGGACAATAGAAAATCATAAAGCCACCACCGCCGGCGCCACTTATTTTTCCTCCAGCCGCTCCTGCTTTTTTTGCAGCCTCATAAATTTCTTCGATTTTGCTGTTGCTGATATTGTGTGCCATCCTTCTTTTTTGTTGAAAGCCAAAGTCCAATATTTCTCCAAACTCATTTAATTTTCCTTTCAATAATGCTTCTTTCATCATGCGTGCCTGCTCCTTTAGTTGATGCATGGCTTCAATACTTTTTTCATTTTTACTATTTACATTTTTCACTTGTTCATCAATGATAGAGGCACTTTCGCGGCTTGTAGAGGTATAATACAAAACTAAATTATTTTCGAGTTCATGCAGATATTCAGACTTGATGCGAAGTGGATTTACAATCACTTTATCATCTTCATAAAATTCCATAAAATTTACGCCTCCAAACATTGCGGCATATTGATCTTGTTTGCCACCAGTTAGTTTTAGGTCTTGCCTTTCTATTTGATAGGCGTAATGCGCGATGTCGTAATCGCCCAAAGGTAATTTGAGCCATTCAACAAAAGCGCCTATTATAGCAACTACCAAAGTTGATGAAGTTCCTAACCCTGATCCGGCAGGCGCGTCAACAAAAGTGGATAATCTGAAACCGGAAGTGGGTAATTGATAATCTTTGTAAATTCGGTTAAAAACTCCCTTTAAAAGATCAAGTGTTCCATTAATTGGTAAATGTCCCAAGACATCGAATTGTTGTTCTTCTTTTCGGTCGAAGGCAGTTACAATGATTTTAGTTTCATTTAGTGGTTCGATATTGGCATAGGCAAAAAGTGAAACCGTGGCATTTAATATGGCACCTCCAAATTGGTCACTGTAAGGGCTTACGTCGGTGCCCCCACCCGCAAGACCAATACGTAACGGAGCTTTACTACGGTAGATCATTCAAATAAATTTCTTTCAAAAAATTGGTTGGACTCATTACAGGCAATGATGGAAAAAGATAAGTGAAATCCTTTACATTTCTTGTAATAAAATAATTCATTTTAGCTTTTGATGCTAAGAAATATAAAAGACCGTCTTCGGCATCTTTATACTTTTCAATCGGATAATATAAAATGTCTTTTGAGAACGGGATAAAGTTGATCGTTTTGCAAATTTCTCTTAATACGGGAAGTGCATCAATCTTTTGTTTTTGCAGGACATAAAAAGAATTAGTTACCGAACTTTCCGAAATAAATAATTCAATTTTTTCAAGTTCCGCGAGATACATAATTTCATTTATGGCATCCAACTCATGCTTTCTTTCCTGCACATAATCAATGATGATATTTGTATCTAAAAATAGTTTATATGCCATATTTTTCATCTAAATGATCATGCAATGCTTTTTTATAGTCAAAATTTTCAGGTAATGGTTCTGCACTTTTTGTGTATTTTCTTATCCTTTCAAGTAGTGAAGGTTCAGTTGGTTTTGTATTTTTTTTACCTGAATCATTTTTTGAAAATCTATCTAAATATCCCTCCACGACAGATGAAAGACTCACCCTTCTTTTTGCGCTTGCTCTCTTTGCCCGGGCAACAATTTTATCATCTACATTTAAAGTTAATTTCGTTTTCATAACTAATTTTTTATAAAGCTACGTAATTTAATATTATTACGTGAATAATTACAATCTCATGTTTAGAATGGCCTCTGTCATCACTCTCCAGCTATATTTTTTCTTTTCTTCATGAAGATGCGGCAAAAAATAATTTTCTCCGAGTGAGAAATATTCTACTATTTTTTTGGCGATATCTTCTGCATTGGGTTCTGCAATTAATCCCACTTTTTTATCACGAACGAAAGAAGGCAAACTGCCAACATTGGTAACGATCATTGGTTTTTCAAAATGATAGGCGAGAGGAGTAACGCCGCTTTGAGTAGCGTTTCGATAAGGTTGTACCACGCAATCTGCGGCACATAAATAATATTTTACTTCGCTATCGGAAATGAAATGAGTATGCAAAATCAAACTGTTTTTTATTTCCGGATCATTTAATAATTCTTCGTAATTTTTTTCATCATCATAGAATTCACCTGCAATTAAAAGTTTCAGATTCTTAATCCGATAGCTATCGGATTTTGATCCTTCATTTAAAATTTTGAGTGCATTTAATAAAATATCCAAGCCTTTGTATTTTCGGATAAAGCCGAAAAATAAAATCACTTTGTCTTCCTCATTAATATTCAATTTTCTTCTTGCTTCTTCTTTGGTTACCATTTCTCCAAAATTATCATACAGCGGATGAGAAATTAACTGAGCTGGTTTATTTTTCGCAAATTGTTTCAGATCGCCAAGAACTTTTTGACTCATTGTAATAAAACCATCGACTGGTTTTAAAAAATATTTTGTAAAGATTTTATCGCCGGGTCTTTTTTCATGCGGCACAATATTATCCGCAATGCAAATCACTTTGGTGTGTTTATTTTTTTTTACTCTTCTTAAAATAGTGCCAAAACATGGCCCCATAAAAGGCAACCAATACCTTACCACAATAATATCCGGTTTTATTCTCTTTAATTCATTACCTGTTTTTATCCAGTTAAAAGGATTAATAGAGTTTATTTTTATTTTAATAGGAATATTTTCAGGCGGGGGCTCAGATGAATATTGTGTTTTACCGGGGAAAAGAAAGGAGGGGTACTGATAAGAGAAAGTATAAATAGTTGTATCAAAACCTTCATCAATAAATTCTTTGGCAAGCCGCTCATTGAACGTAGCAATGCCGCCGCCACGCAACGGATAAGCTGAACCTATTATAATGATTTTTTGGGAAGGCAAAGTAAAATTGTTTTTTTAATTAGCTGATTAGCTAATTAATCTTCTCTTCAATAAAATAATGATTTCTTTCCGGTCCATTTCTTGATATCAGTTCACCCAGAAAACCGGCAAGAAAAAGTTGCGAACCAATTACCATTGCTATCAATGCTATATAAAAAAGAGGCCTTTGCGTCATGCCTGTTTGATCAAAGAAGAATTTGGTGATGGTGAGATAAAAAATTACTATAAATCCGAAAAGAAAAAATACGGTTCCCCAAAGTCCAAAAAAGTGCATTGGATTTTTTCTGAATTTGCCGACAAACATGATGGATGCGAGGTCAAGGAAACCATTCACGAATCGGTTCCATCCAAATTTGGTAACACCATATTTTCTTGGCCGATGTTCCACTACTTTTTCGCCGAATTTTTTAAAGCCAGACCATTTTGCTATCAAAGGAATATAGCGATGCATTTCTCCATAAACTTCTATGCTTTTTACTACTTTATTTTTATAAGCTTTCAGCCCGCAATTAAAATCATGCAAATAAATTCCACTTACTCTTCTTGTGGCTGCATTAAAAAATTTTGATGGCAAATTTTTGGTGAGTTTGCTGTCATATCTTTTTTTCTTCCATCCACTAACGATGTCGTATCCATCTTCCAGAACCATTTTGCGCATTTCGGGTATTTCATCAGGGCTATCCTGTAAATCTGCATCCATTGTTATGACCACATCTCCCTTAGCCATTTTGAAACCTTCATTAAGGGCAGCACTCTTACCATAATTGCGTTGAAATTTTATTCCTTTTAATAAATGATTTATGTTGTGCAATTCTTCAATCACATGCCACGAATTATCGGTACTTCCATCGTCAACCATAATGATTTCGTAACTGTAATTATTTTCCTCCATTACACGTTTGATCCATGCCTCAAGTTCGGGCAAAGATTCTTCTTCATTATAAAGGGGAACTATTACAGAAATGTCCATTGTTAACTAATTTGATTTTCAAATTCCGGTTTTATTTTTTTTAAAACAGCAGATATTATCACTCCAAAAATTGCATCTATAATAACGCCAAACCCAAAAGATTGTACCAAAGTGCCTATGGTTATTTTTCTTGCCTCCTTAAAATTATCTATTGTGCTATCAGTTTTATCCTGAGGTATATTGTGTGAAATATAATAAGAATGCCATGAACTTTTCAATTTTTCAATAAAAGTCGGATCTATATATTTTATGTAGATAGTGCTAAATATTACATAAAACAATTCGGTTATGACTATTACTATGAGAAGAGATCCTAAACAATCTTTAAACGAAATATAGCCTGCTGATTTTTTGCGAATTGTATATCCTGAATAAAAAAAACCTCCGACAATAAGTAAATAGCAAAGTATCTTACTCAGGCTGAATCCCAAAGGGTTCGAATAAAAAAATTGATTTTGACAAAAAATCAGAACACAATATATGATACCAATCGCAATACCAAAATTTACTGATAAAGATTTTTTTTGGGAATCCATGATACTTTTATTTTTTCAAAAATAATCTGTCCTTGTTAACCGCCCCAATTACTTTTCCATTGAACTTTTTGTTGATGAATGTGTTGCAGCAAACTCGGGTGATTCTTCTTCATTATAAAGTGGAAATACTACAGAGATGACCATTATTAACCGATTTGATTGAAATCATGTTCAGGATGAGGATCTTTTTTAGTAACGCCGGCTCCAATCAATGAAGCAATAGCTCCCAAAAAAAGATAGCCTAAAAGTGCACTGATTATTACAATAACCATAAAGAATTTTTGCGTGTAAACAAGCGCCTGTGTTATCTGTTCAGAAGTCAGATTGCCTTTTGCTTCCATACTTTTCCTGGCAGCTTCCATCCCTTTTTCTTTTATGTCCGGAAATAAATAAATAAAAATTACAGTAAAGATGACCATGAAAAGGGTAACTATTGCCGTTACTTTAAAGCCATGTGCAAAATAATTTCCAAAAGTAGAATTGAAATCAATTTGTTTGCCATACGAAGATACCGACCAGATAATGGCAACAATAAAAACGATATATCCTACCCATTGCATCGCTTTATTTTGACTCATATCCAGAAAATAGATTGCCAGTCCTATAACTATAAGAATGAAAGATATCAAAATACCCTTTGTGATTGGGGTGGTTATTTTTTGTTCCATGATTTAATTTCTTTATTCAAAAATAACCTGTCTTTGTTAATTATCCCAATTACTTTTCCTTTCAGCTTTTTATTGACGAAAGCGTTGTTTTTGCTTTTAGATAAAATATATTTTTCTTCAAAAATATTCTCTTCATAAGGAATGAATAAACTGAGATTTGCTTTTTCTCCTTCGGCAATGTTCACTGTAGGAAGATTGAAAACTTTACGAATATTTTCTGTTTGCATTTTTAAGAATTTCTCTGTAGAAACTCCACAAATTCCGGCTACGCCAAAAACACTTTCCAGGGTTTCCATTCCATTTTTTGCATATTGAAATTCACAAATTTTATGATCCCAATCCTGGGGCTGATGATGAGATGCCATAAAATCTATAGTGCCTGATTTAATTCCTTTGCGTAATGCATCGCGATCTTTTTTAGAACGCAAAGGAGGATTTACTTTCAGATTGGTATTATAATCGAACAGATCTTCATCGCAAAAAAACAAATGGTATGGGGCAACAGAACAGCTCACATTCAGCTTTTCTTTTTTTGCCGCAGCAATCAGCTCTAAGGATTTTTGTGTGGAAATTCCGGTGAAATGAATTTTAGAATTAGTATATCGTAGAATCTCTATATCCCTCGAGATCATAAGTTCTTCAGATAAAGCGGGCTTCCCCTGCAAACCTAACCTTACAGAAGTTTCTCCTTCATTTATCAATCCATGAGTGCCAATGGTTTTATCATCCGGCAGTTGAATGATGGTACCACTGATGGGAAGAATATATTCAAGTGCTTTTTGTAAAATCCCAGAAGATTGTACCGGGTTTAGACCATCTGAAAATGCTATGGCCCCCGAATGATGCATATCAAACATTTCACTTAATTCTTTACCCTCCGAATTTTTCGTTATTGCGCCAATAGGATGAATCGTTACTACCAGCGATTTGCTTTTTTGAACCAGATATTCTACCTGGCTTTTATTATACACTACCGGTTGTGTGTTTGGTATCAACATCACTTCTGTATAACCACCTGCAGCCGCAGCATTGGCGCCGCTCTCTAAAGTTTCTTTATACTCTTCCCCGGGATCACAAAAATTGGCAAAACAATCCATCCACCCCGGCGAAACACACAAACCTTTTACATCTATTGTTTTATTGGCAGTCACTTTTATGTTATTTCCTATTTTGGAAATGATGCCATTATCAATAAAAACGTGTTTGTTTTTTCCATGAAAAGGAGAGGAGGGAGAGAGTATTGTCGCGTTTTTTATTAAAACCTTCATTAGGTTTATAGAAAAATTTTGTTGGGCGAAGGTAAGAGGAAAAATGGGAAATTGATGAAGAGAAAATGCAGATTTTATTTCTATTATTGCAGTAAATCAAGAAATAAGGACATTTCTATTTTCATGTGACTATTTCGTTGCAAACAATTTCTTAGATATTAAACGCTCATCAAGGTAATCTTTTTGTTGCCATCGGTCGGGAGACCAGATGACGGCGAATTGAATTTCTGTTATGAATAAAAAATCCGGAGTTACTCTGCATGAGTTCCTTTGTAACAAGCCCGGGACAGCAGCCACTTTTTCAATTTAAAGGAAATAACGCATGAGAAGGGTTGGTTGCTTTCGTATCCTCATGAATCTCATATACAAAACCTGAAAAAGCCTTAAAAGGTTACAAAAACAATTCTTTCCCAAATAAAATATTCTTCACGCCAATAATTTCATCAACCTCATCTCAAAAAACATGAATGCCATTATTTTTAAAATTTTGCCTTTGCTTAGGGGTAGCTTTTAATAATTTCTTACTCCAGTTGACAGGAATATAAACAACTCTGCCATCATCTAAAACGAAATCAATTTCATCCTTAATAAAGGCGACATTTTTTATTTTAGGCAATTGATTAAAGGATAAATTGTTTACCCGGCCTGTCGCTTGTATTTTATTTTTTATATTTTTTACAGAATTCATTGAATGATGTTTTAATTAATAAATAATTTTCTTCCAAAACTTTTTCTAATTTACTTAATTCTTTTTTTGTAAAACCAGAATTGTTTGCCAAAATTACCTGATTATTTTTTAGCCAAAATTTTCAAATTTGCAGTGTCAGTCATCGTCTCCTGCATTACAAGATATTTAAACAATCAAATTTATTCAGGGAGGATGCGATGCAAATTTTTTAATAAACCATTTTATATTTATATTTATATTTGATTATCAAAAAACTCCAACTATGCCTATTCTATAAATATCTTGAACGCATCAGATTCACTGATAGCCTTATCAGAAAGAAAGCCACAGGAAATGCAAAAACTCTTGCAAAAAAATTAAATCTCTCCAAAGTAGGAACCTATAAATTCATCAATGAATTAAAAGAAGAAGGATTTCCTATTGCCTATTCAAAAAAAGATAAAAATTATTACTACACTAAAGATGGTAATTTGTCCAACTTTCTCCTGGGCGAAGAATTGAGCGATGACGAAATAAAACCAATAGCCGGCGGCAAAAGTTTTTTTAAATTATTTGCAGACTATAATTATAGTTAACTTTCGGCCTGTAACTTTGTATTTTAATTATCACCTGAAAATTCATTTTTTATGGCTGAGAGTTACAATACAAATCTTTTGAACGTGGCCTCCTGCTTTGTGAAGCAATTAGAAATACCCATCACCCACACTACATTAAAGGAAAGCCTTCTCGAAAATCCTTACTACCCCAGTTTATTTTCTCTTAGTAATATTTTCGAAAGATTTCAAATAGATCATACAACGTTTAAAATTGAAAAAGAAAATTTTGAGAACCTTACTCCTCCTTTTATTGCTTATTTAAAAAAACAGAAAACCGGGAAAGATTTTGTACTGGTTACTTCTATTACTGGAAATGAGGTAGAATATATTGCCGAAAACAAAAAGATGAAGAAAGCGACCAAGGAAGATTTTTTGAAGAATTGGGGAAAATATTGTTTCACAAGTAGCCCTGGCACCCATGAAAAAGATTATCAATAATTTTTGAGAGTAATTTATTTATTTCGAAAATATTGTTTGGCCAACAAATGCGGGATTTTAAACCTGAATTAACCCAAAGTAAAAATAAAAAAGGTAAGTGAGTTCATGGTAGCACTCAAAATTGCATGACGCTGAACATTCAATCCACGGCGAAAGACAGGTGAGAAATATTCAAATTTTTATTATGAAAAAACTTCAAAGTTTAGATAGTATGCTTTTTAAAACATTAGAAGCTTCTGAAATGAAAGCAGTAACTGGAGGAGAATTCCAAGCCTCCAATACTGGTACCCTTGCAGGTGTTACAGTATTTACCGATGGGACTTCCGCAACAGATTCACCAGCGAATCCCAATGATGGCGCCGATGATAATTAATTGTTAGTCTCAAAAACTAAAGGGCTGGATAGTACTTAGAGATATTAATTTGTATATCCCTGAAGGAAAAGTAACTGCTATTGTGGGAGTGAGCGGCAGCGGGAAAACCACTTTGCTGAAAGTGCTTTTGAAAATTCACCATCAGTATGAAGGAGAAATAAGAATCGGCGCCGTTAGCAATGACAGTAAACAAAGAGGTGGATTAAAATTTGAGAATATAGATAATCACCTGTGGCGCGAAATGTGTGGCGCAGTAATGCAGGATGGTTATATTTTTAATGATTCTATAGCGAGGAATATAGCAGTGGGACAAGAAGAGATAATCTACAGTCGGTTAATGAGTAGTTGTGAAACTGCCAACATACTTTCATTTATAGAAAGTCTCCCCAATGGCTTTTTTACAAAATTTGGTGCCGAAGGTGTGGGTTTGAGTCAGGGGCAAAAACAACGCGTGCTCATAGCAAGATCTGTTTATAAAAATCCGGAATATCTTTTTTTTGATGAAGCTACTAATTCATTAGACGCCAATAATGAAAAAGAAATAGTAGAAAATCTAAATAATTTTTTTAATGGAAAAACGGTAATTATCGCCGCCCATCGCCTAAGCACAGTAAGGAACGCAGATAAAATTGTAGTGCTTGAGCATGGGGAAATTGTGGAAGAAGGTACGCACGAGGAACTTTCTAAACTGAAGGGGAAATATTATGAACTGGTAAAGAATCAATTGGAGTTGGGAGGCAATTGATAATTGATAATTGATAGTTGATAAACGAAAGTTGAAAAAATTATTTATGACTGAAGACCAAAATATAGACGGACAAGAAGAAATGGCGAAAGAAGTTTCGGAAAATATTGCAATCAAAATGTTTCATCAACGCTCGGAACGAGCGCAGGAAATCATAAGCCGACCACCCGGCTTCATAGAAAAATGGGCATTGATGTTGTTTCTTGCTATATTACTTTTATTAATTAGCGGTACCTGGCTTTTCCGGTATCCTGATCTCATAGAACCATCAGGAACGCTTACCGCTACTAATGCACCTAAAGAAATTATTTCTTTACAAACCGGAAGGTTGATCAAACTATTTGTGAAGAATGGAGAAGAAGTAAAAAAAGGAGAAATGATTGGATGGATTGAAAGTACTGCCAATGCTAATGAAGTGCTTGATCTTTCTATAAAGTTAGACAGCGTCTTTTCACTGCTCAATCAGGCAAAATCAGAAAGAATTTCCAGCTTATTTAACGTAAATTATCAAAATCTGGGAGAATTACAGGTGCCCTACCAAACCTTCAGTACTGCGTTACAACAGTATAATGATTATCTCGTGAATGGGTTTTACTTGAATAAAAAGAAATTACTTTTGAAAGAGGTGGGAACGATGAAACAAATGAACGTATCTATCGAAGATCAAGAAAGCTTGTCGAACCTTGATGAAGATTCTGCGAAAAGATCTTTGGCAATGAACAAAATTCTTTTGAATGAGAAAGTTATTTCAGCAGAAGAATACAGGGTAGATAATAGTATGTATTTGAGTAAAAAAATGGCTATTCCACAGTTAAATTCAGATATTTTAAATAACCAAAATCAGCAAAGAGATAAACTGACAGAACTGGAGCAATTGGATCATGATATCATTCAACAAAAAATGATTTTTGAACAAGCACTGCAAACATTAAAAAGCAATGTAGATGACTGGATACATAACTATATCATGCAGGCCCCTTTAGATGGTACTATGTTTTTTACATTGCAATTGCAACAAAATGATTTCATAGAGGCTGGAAAATTGTTAGGATATATAAATCCGCCTGATAGTAAATTCTATGTTGAAATTTCTTTGCCTCAAAACAACTCCGGCAAAGTAGATACCGGGATGAAGGCGCAGCTTAGATTTGATGCCTATCCATACCAGGAAACGGGAATAGTAAAAGGTACGGTGGACTATATTTCTCCAATAGCTACCGACAGCGGTTTTCTCGCAACTGTTCGACTTGAGAATGGTCTTTCCACCAATTTAAAAAAGAGCATTCAATATAAAAACGGATTAAGAGCACAAGTTTTGATAATCACAAAAAATATGCGGCTGCTGCAAAGGATGTATTACAGTGTAGTGAAGGCGGCTTCGCCGGGGAAATAATTTTTGTAAAAAAAGTAGTACAAATCTTGTACATGAATGTAAGATTTGTACCAATTGGATAGGAAGTAAGGATAAACAAAACGTTTCCTGGAACTTTCGTAAGTATTTTTTCCCTTCTCCTTAACTCGTTTCTCACGAGTTTCTTAAAAAAGAAATACCATCATACGGAATGCTTTCATAAATTTTTCCAAATGCCCGAAGAAAGTGCAATTCGGATAGGGCTTTGTAAAAAATAAATCGAAAACTCAGGTTTCGTATTTATTTATTGAAACAGTAAACGCCTGCCTAACCAATTCGGGCAGGAAGAGATAACCGGTATTTCTATTTCCCAATTCATCTAAACACAAGGAAGTCCGACCTTGACGTTATCGAGTGTCCACTGGCAGCCGGGCAAAGCGACAGTTTGGCAAACAACATTTTTAAAAATCTGAGAGGCGTATCGTAAGAAGCCAATAACCGGCGGCAAAAGCTTTTTCAAATTATTTGCAGACTATAATTATTTAACTTCCGGCAGGTAACTTTGTATTTTAATTATAACAATGGTAAAAGTGTGAAAAGTAAATATTGCTGACTTTAATGCTTAATAAAAAAGTTAACCATCAGCATTATAATAATAGTGATCCAAAATCCAAACATCCATTTTATAAGGTCAATTTTATCTTTATTCATTTTTTCAATCAAATCAATTTTATCTGTTTTTGTTAAAAAGACGTCTTTCTTATCATCAATTTTTTCAGCAGTTTTGGTATCAAAATATTCAATAAATGTTTCAGCTTCTTTTTCACTGAAACGGTTTTTTAATATCTCATATACTTTTAATTCTATTGCTTTCATGGACTTTATTTCATTAAAAATACAAAATATAATTAACTGATTAAAATTTCGCGGGTGCATTTCAAATTTTCGCAAGGTTGCCAATCTTCACTATATTCGTTTTTACCTGGGAGCACTCATCACCAAGGTTGGCAACCTTGAAATCCTCTGCGAAAATTTGAAATGATCCAATTTTGCTGATTATTATTAGCCATATACTCAAGACAGGTTTTTATAGCAGAACAACCTGCCTCGACGGCAGACAGGCAAATAAAGAAGATTTGTGTTTGAGTATCATCCATTTTGAGAACCCCGTCAAAAAACAGAATACTACACCAAAGATGGCAATTTGTCAAACTTTCTCATAGGCGAAGAATTGAGTGATGACGAAATGAAACCAATAACCGGCGGGAAGAATTTTTTAAAATTATTTTTCCAGTCCAATTATATTAGACTGCAGGCCGGTAACTTTGTATTTTAATGATCACCGGAAAATTCATTTTTTATGGCTGAGAGTTACAATACAAACCTTTTGAACGTTGCCGCCTGAGTAATGGCGATAAGGGAGAAATACTACGTATTTTATATTTTTATACAAAAAAAAGCTATGGAAAAAATTATTGTAGAAATAGAGTCTCCTTCTAAGGCCAAAGAACTTTATCTATTTTATCATCTATGAATTTTGTAAAAAAGGTGTCTTCCGTGAACAATTCAAAGGCCATGCTTTCGGGTCTGTTAGAGCATGAAAATATAAAAGCGGGTATTGTAAAAAGAAAAAATAAAGTCATTGCAAAATATTTATAATGGAAGTTGAACAACGGGATATTATAGAATTAATTTTTGAATTACCGGATGGAAGATTGAAAGTGCATTCTGCTCTTGGGGTTTCCAATGAAGATGTTTTAAATGCAGAAGATATTTTTTACACCGTCATGATTTCAAAAAAACCTTTCAACGATGATTTTACTTTTGAATTGGGAAATAGCATGCTTACAAAAGCATTACATAAGGAATCATTTATTAAATGTCAACTATTGCAATCTTATTTCCTAAATGAAGTGATCTCTATAATTTCATCAGTGAAACCACTTTATTTTGAAAAAATAAAAAAATAGATTTTTGATACGGTGTTTTAATCATCATCTTTCCCTGCAAGATTTTTAGGATACACTTTTTTCCCTTTTGCAGAAAACCAAATAATCCTGTTTAGCAAATCATCATTGCCTCCATCTATATGTTCAAATTCAGGCCTTAAGGATTGTTTTGCATAATACAATTCTTTTCCTTTTAAAAAAGATAACTGTGGATTCATTTCATTCAGAGGAATTTGATTGGGTAAAGCATGAAACACAAAATGTGAAGGTCTATCTGTAAAACAATTGAACATCGGAAGTGCAGTGGCATCAATTATATTCATTGGCGGTATTCCCAGAATTTGTTCAATGGTGCGCACAATGCAGGTTTGGTTATAATTTGTATGAACCGATTGCTGCAACCTGCTGTAGGGGCTTATTACAAAGGCCACAGTTCTGTATGCAGAAACATGATCCCAGCCATCCTGCGAATCATCTTCAGTAACGAAAACAACCGTATTTTGCCAAAACCTGCTTTTGGTGATAGCTTCAATAATTCTTCCGAGAGCCAGATCATTATCTGCTACCATTGCTCTTGGCGTGGGTAATCCCGGGGCGGTACCACCTGTGTGGTCTGCAGGAAGCGCGAGTATCATTAATTGTGGTAATTGATCTCCCGGCATATCCTCAAATCTCTTCAAATCTTTTATAAATGCAGTGGCTCTTATCTGATCATTGATTTTGTGACTGTCATAACAGGGATAAGTGGTTGACATTAGCGGGCGCACATCAGAAATAGTGCTGGTATTTGTAAATTGAAAAGGCTTATTGTTTTTATAATCGTTATAAATATCAGACCAACTTGTTCCATTTGCAAAATGAGGTGAGCAGGCTTCCCCATATATTTTTACACTTTTGCCGTGTGTGGTTGCATTATTCCAGATGAAACCATTTTTATCATATACGAGAGCATCATCCTGCACATGTGGATAGCTACGAAACCATCCACCAACATTTCTCTCCAGGTAGTCTGTTACCATTGCAGCATCGGTCCATTGATGGCCTTCTGCTGAAGATTTTCCTGAAGCGTAATAATTATCGAGCAGCAAAAAGTCTTTTGCCAGATGATGTTCATTAGGCGTTACTGTATTTCCAAAAATGCATAGGTCAGCACGCCCGTTGCCTTCTTTCATGTCGCCTAAAACCTGGTCATAGGTACGGTTTTCCTTAATAATATAAACCACGTGCTTAAACAGGGAAGGTTCACCAATCCTGTCCGGTACCGGTTTTGGCGCGATGTTGCTACGGGGAAGAACACGCGCCAATTGTGCGCGGAAAGTGAGATTTAATTTTTGAACTTTATCGGTATTTATTGCCAAATCATTTTTATCCGGAATTGGAATAATAGATAATGTAGCCGCTTGTTTATGGCTATTGTAAGCACCACCTTTTGTATCAGGTATATTAGCATCAGGATGTTCTTTTATAATTTCCCGGGTGTTTACACGCGAGCCTTCTCCTTCGAGGTTAGTAACAAATAAAGTATTGTCTTTAATTTCTATTCCCGATGGATACGTTTCAGTAGGAATGAAACCTTTAATTTTATTTTCGCCATTTCCGTTTGAAGACACTTTGTTCCCAAGGTGGATAACTGCAATTGCATTATCTAATCCGTTGGCTACATATAAAGTAGTATCGCCGTTACCCAAAGCTAAAGCTCCTGGAGAATCGCCGATGAATCCATTGTTTCCGGGGAATAACTTTACAGGTATGGAATCAATAGCATTATCAGTTCGTGTATCTATAACTGTTATATTATCACTGTTTCCGTTGGATACATATACAAAATGATTATCACTGCTATGAATAATTTTATTTGGATGTAACCCAACTTTGATTTCTTTAAAAAGTGTGCCATTAAGATCAAAAACAGATACCGTACCATTATTTATGGCTCCTGTAACAGGATTTACAAAGGCTGCACCATAAGGAACTCCTGCAGTTTCCTGCTGAGAACTATCTGATGGCATAGCGCCACCCCAGTTGCTTAGATAAATTTTATCTTTTGAAATAGTGATACCATAAGGCGCCACTCCGGTTGGTTTTGTCCAGATGGTTTCCTGGTTTTCCAAATCTATTTTTACAATTTGATTGTTGCCATTTAAAACTACGTATAGATAATCATGGCCTTCTTCGTTATTAATGGCCAATTCATTGGGCAATGCTAAAGGGGAATCCCCTTCCGGTTTAAAATCAAAAATATGATCGATGGAAATATGATTTCCATCCCATTTAGCCTGCATTACATAAGAATTTCGGCTATCGGCGGTGCTCCATAAAATAAAAGTTTTTCCTCCTGTTTGCCAAACCTGGATTCCGGAGTAAGTACTCTTAAGTCCTGCAAATTTTCTTTCATCTCTATAATTAAATTTGGCGATAACTGATCTTTTTTTAATGTCAATGATCACTATTCCGTTTCGCCCTTCTACAGCCAGCAAGTCTGATCCGGGAATCAATTTTACATCTAAACTGTGATTTTCGAGTTCAGTATTTCCCCAGGAAACAACACTACCCGCAGGATTAATGATCCTGTTGAAAGGCATCAAAACAGGAAGAACATTATTGTTTAAAGTGCTGTCGTCATAAGAAGAATGTTGAATCACTTGTTCGCTATCCGTTGTTGTTTTTGCTATATGGGAATAATGACAGGAACTGATTATAAAAAATAGAATAATCATGCTGATTCGAAAAGGATTTATTTTTACCATAAATTTTTTTAAAATGTATTTTTACATTTAAAGGTTTAAAATTAAATGTTTTTTAAAGAAAATTTTTGCTGAATCGGTTTTATTAAAAATTTTGAAACAGGAATCTTATTTGTTGATTGTAGGATTACAATTATATTTTTGATCAATCAAATGAATTATTAATCTTAAAAAAATAAATTATAATGAAACGCATTAAATTGTTATTATGTATGGGATTATTTTTATCTCTGATTGTGCCATCTTTAAAAGCCCAGAAAGATTCTATGAAAAACGAATTGAACGAAACCAATGACTGGCCTAACCTTCGCCGTTACAGAAGTGAAAATGCACAACTAAAACCCGAAAAAAACAGGGTGGTATTTATGGGCAATTCCATTACAGATGCATGGCTAAATGTAAGCCCCGATTTTTTTAAAACGCATCCTTCTTATATAGATCGTGGAATCAGTGGGCAAACGACGCCTCAAATGCTTATCAGGTTCAGGCAGGATGTGATAGACCTGCATCCGAAAGTAGTACTTATTTTAGCAGGCATCAATGACATTGCAGGAAATACAGGACCGTCCTCTCTTGATATGATTGAAAATAACCTGGCTTCTATGGCACAGCTCGGAAAGGCTAACGGTATTAAAGTGATTCTTTGTTCTGTTCTCCCGGCTTATGATATTCCATGGAGAGCGGGTATTGATCCGGTTCAAAAGATTATTGATCTTAATAAATGGATAAAAGAATTTGCACATAAAAATAATTTCATTTATCTCGATTATTATTCTGCTATGGTTGATGAAAGAAAAGGTTTGCCGGCAAAATATTCCAAAGACGGAGTTCATCCTACTGCCGAAGGGTATGCAGTGATGGAACCAATGGCGGTAAAAGCCATCAGACTTGCGATTGGGAAAAAATAATTGAATAAAAATTATTTTAAAATTTTATATTTTGTTGCCTGTAAACGTATATTCATAAAATATATATTTTTATTAATGCAACAAAAATTAGATTTGTCTTGTCTTATCTTATACCGAAACTTTAATCTATGTTTTATAGATTTTAGAGGGCTCGTCGAAAAAATTGTTTTAAATAATTAACATAGATGAAAATAGTTTTGTTTTTTTTATTCAGTTTGTTTTTCCTGCAATCTTCTTTTTCCCAGGGTATGGAGAATAATTCTTTAACCGATCTACAGTTGAAAAATGCAATTCATTTATACAATCAATTTACAGATGGAAATGCACCCATATATAATGGCCCTCAATATATTTATTACAATTTCAAGATGGAAGGAAATCCATATTTTATATCAGGAGACTATTCAAAGGGCTGGGTAGGATATAACGGTCGCGTGTATGAGCCGGTTTCTATGTTTTATGATATTGCAAGGAATCAATTAGTTATTTTAAATGCCGATGGGATAACAAATATTGAAATGCACAATGAATTTGTAGATAGCTTTCATTTATGGGGTCACACTTTTATTTCTCTT
Organism: Hanamia sp.; assembly: GCA_035532615.1. Classification (GTDB taxonomy): domain Bacteria; phylum Bacteroidota; class Bacteroidia; order Chitinophagales; family Chitinophagaceae; genus Ginsengibacter. The sequence continues at coordinate 3,499 of DATKQQ010000150.1, read as the reverse complement.
AAAGAAGACCAGAAACAAAATCTGTACAATACCGGCTTTTACGATTTATTATACAATGGCAATATTCAACTTTTGGCAAGAAGAATTAAAACTTTTCAGGACAATATACAGAACCTGGTAGTCGTAAGAGTTTTCTATAACGGGGACCGTTTCTATATTCATAAAGATGGTATCTATTATTTGGTAAGCAACAAAAAAGATGTGTTCCGTTTATTTGCAGATAAAATACATGACATAAAAAAAATGATGCGCAAAAAGCATCTGAAACTAAGGCACAATACATTTGAAAGTTCTTTGGAAAAAGTAACTGCATTTTATGACCAACTCATTCATTAATATGAAATCCGTAACCAATTTAATAGTTACATTAATTGTATTATTTACAACATCATCAACCTTTGCTCAACAATCCGGTGATAACCTGATTTCAGGCAGTTTTCATGAAGCTACTTTTTATGAATTTGTACAAAAAATAGAAGCCCAAACTAATTATCATTTTTTTTATGATCCTTCCCAGTTTGATAGTACCACCATTACTATTTCTGTAAACAAAGCGCATTTGGCTTCTGTATTAGATAAAGTATTCAGTAATACCCAATGGCGTTATACAATTGATAAGAAAAATCAAATTTTTATTACCAAAGGTTTTTCTCTCGCAATTGATTTGCCCTATGGTTTTTTTAATGGGAAAGAAGATACCACTGAGTTGATTACTAAAAATGAATCCGGAATCTCAAATTATATGAATCGTCCCACACAGGTAAAAGACCAAATATCTGTAGAAAATAAATTGTTCAATATAGGTATCAAAAGAAACGAAACGCCAAAAGGGAACGTAAATGTTGCCGGGTATATTCGTGATGCACAAACCGGTGAATCCATTTCAGGAGCGCTTATATATAAAGATCATCCTCACGTACAGGTTAATAGTGACCAATTCGGTTATTATTCTATTATATTACCGGCAGGAAGACATACTTTAAATATTATTGCACCAGGAATGTACGATACCAAACGACAGGTTATGCTTTATTCAAACGGAAAGTTTGATATTAATATGGATGAAAAAGTATTGAAGTTAAGGGATGTATTAGTAGAAGCAGGTAAGGAAAGGAACGTGCGCAGCACAACTATGGGAATGGACAAATTGAGTATTGTAGCGATGAAGCAGGTACCTGCTGTAATGGGCGAAGTGGATGTATTAAGAACCATACTTACTCTACCCGGAGTAAAATCTGTTGGCGAAGCAAGCACCGGATTAAATGTAAGAGGAGGCGCAACGGATCAAAATCTTATCCTTTTTAACGGGATGAATATTTATAATCCTACTCATCTTTTTGGATTTTTCTCTGCTTTTGATCCGGATCTAATAAAAGATGTTACACTATATAAAGGCAGTATCCCGGCCAATTATGGTGGTCGGATTTCCTCTGTTCTTGATATTACTTCATTGGATGGAAATGATAAAAAAATATCCGGCTCAGCAGGTATTGGCCCACTTACCAGTAAATTTACATTAGAAGGTCCCCTGATAAATAATAAAACTACTTTTATAGCCGGCGTAAGAGGTACCTATTCTGATTGGTTGTTTAAAGTATTGCCGACAGAATATAATAAGAGCAGGGCTTCATTTCAGGATGCTACACTTCATATAAGTCATAAATTCAATAATAAAAATAATATTTATCTGAATGGATATTTAAGTGGAGATAAGTATAATTTGAATAGTGATACTAATTATCAATATCATAATAAAAATGCCAACATAAAATGGAAACATAATTTTAATAATCGTTTTTACGGAGTGCTAACAGCAGGAATAGATCACTATGATTACAAAGTTTCAAGCCAGGAAAATCCGGTAAATGCATATCAGCTTGCTTATAACATTAATCAATATAAATTGAATGCCGATTTCAGTTATTTTTTAAGCAACAAACACAAATTAAAATTCGGAGCAAGCACTCTGTATTATAAAATTCATTCGGGTACATTTGATCCTTTTGGAAAAGAATCTTTGGAGATTCCCGATACGATTGAACCTGAACAGGCCCGTGAAAGCGCAATCTATCTTTCAGATAATTATAGTATTTCTTCTAATTTTTCTGTGGAAGGCGGTATCAGATATTCATTGTATAATTATTTGGGACCAAAACACGTATATACTTATGTGCCAGGAGAGCCCCGCCTGGAGAGTACTATTACAGGCCTTGATTATTACCCTGCCGGAAAAGATATTAAAAATTATGGAGGCCCTGAATACCGTGCTTCTGCAAGATATATTCTTTCAGAAAACACTTCTATTAAGGCATCCTATAACAGCCTTCGGCAGTACATTCAAATGATTTCCAATACTGCAACCATTTCACCTACCGACGTTTGGAAACTGAGCGACCAGTATATTAAACCACAACTGGGAAGCCAGGTATCGCTTGGACTTTATAAAAATTTTAAATCGAATACTATTGAAGCGTCTGTAGAAGTTTATTATAAGTGGATTCAAAATTACCTTGATTATAAAAGTGGCGCTATACTTATTATGAATCCTCATATTGAAACGGATGTATTTACTACAAAGGGAAAATCTTATGGAGCGGAATTTCTTTTGAAAAAAGCAACCGGAAAACTCAATGGATGGTTTAGCTATACTTTTTCGCGTGCGCTTATCCGTGAGGATGATCCTCTTGCCGGTGAAATCATAAACGGAGGGAATTTCTATCCTACTAATTTTGATCAACCACAAAGTTTTAATTTAATTGGTAATTATAGGATTACTCACCGGTATAGTGTTTCATTAAATGTAGTTTACAGCACAGGTCGGCCTATAACTCTGCCTACGGGTGTGTTTGATTATGCTGGTTCTGCAAGATTATTGTATTCTGAAAGGAACGCGTATCGTATTCCTGATTATTTCAGGACGGATTTTTCTATCAATATGCTTGGTGATCATAAAATATATCAGCACACCCATAATTCATGGACACTTGGCGTGTATAACATGCTCGGACGCAAAAATGCTTATTCAGTTTATTTTATTTCACAGAATGGAACCGTGCAGGGATATAAATTATCCATATTCGGAAGCGCTATTCCATTTATAACTTATAATATCAGTTTTTAAGAATGAAACAAAAATATTTTTCATCTAAGATTTTGTTTTACTTTTTGTGCATAATGATGCTGACCGATTGCAAAGTTCCTTATGATCCCACCTTAAAATCATCAGATACCAATGCACTTGTGGTAGAAGGTAACATAGATGGATCAGTGCCGGTTGTTATAAAATTAAGCCGTTCCAGAATGTTGACCAATGGAGATACTGCTGCCCGCAAATACGAATTGGGTGCAAAAGTGATTATAGAAGATAATCACCAGGATACTTATCCGTTAACTGAAGAAGGGAATGGGATTTACAGCAGTCTTAATACCCTGCCGCTGAACCCTTCATATCAATATCGCCTTCATATTTTTACTTCCAATAAGGAAGAATATGAGTCAG
>DATKQQ010000149.1:0-7742 GCA_035532615.1 Hanamia sp. | reverse complement strand
AGTGTGCCAGTGATAACTATGCGGTCGTAACAACCAAGTATGCCGCTGATTTTTTCGCAATATCTTTGAGTAAGTGATTCCATAATATTGGAAAGTTAAATGTTTTCCTGTTTAGTTCCGGCTTGTCCGGCTTAGGTAAATTAAAAGCAATTATTTAATGTGGAGCAGATATTTATAAAAAAAATCGAATAATAGTATAATTTTCTGAAGGCCAGTTTTGATGATACAAACCTTTGTAAATAGCCATATTTACAATCCTTGCAATAACTCGATCACTTTTTCTCTTTTCAAAATTAAATATCCAATCCTGTCGTTACTAACACCATCTTTTAATTGATAATTAAATAAGAGCTTTTCATCAATAACTACTGTCTCAAAATATTTGAAATCTATGTTAGGATAGTTTTTTAAATTCTCGCTTATTTCATAGAGATGAGTTGATAAAATAAATAACGAAAGTTTTATTTTAATTAGCCCCTCAATCACTACTGTACTGCATTTCAAGGCATCCTCAACATTGGTTCCTTTAAATATTTCATCTATCAATATCAACCATTTTCTTCCATCATTTACTTTTAAGATTGTATTTTTAATACGTTGTACTTCGTTATAAAAAAAGCTTTCTCCTTTTTCGATATTGTCCTCAACATTTATGTTGCTCAGCAAACCGTCGAATAATGAAAGTTCCATTGATTCTACAGGTACCCCCATTCCTATATGGGCCAGGAAAACAGAACTTCCGACTGCTTTTATGAAAGTACTTTTGCCGGCCATATTTGCCCCTGTGAGAAAAATAAAATTATTTTTTTGATTTAGCTCTACACTGTATGCTACAGGATCTTTTAATAAAATATGAAATAATTTTTCCGCTTTCAAAATCGGTTTCTCTGAAGAGATAAAAACAGGAAGTACCAATTTAAATTCTTTTACTGCCATCGCCATTCCATACCATGCATCTAATTGAGAGTAAATATTGATGAGCTCTATAAGATTTTGTTTGTAATGAAAACGTATATAATAAGCCAACGTCAGCATTTCGGGGTTGGATAAATCCTTCGCGTTTTCTCTTTCGAAAACAATTTCGAGCTGAGTTTTTTCAATTAAGATATCCGCCTTTTGTAATAGTTTTTTAAAATTTAAAGGCGTGTCATCGTTCAGGAAAATCGATACGATTTGTTTCATACCCTTTATAAAATCAAAGACATGACCAATAGAATATTTTACGAGGGAGAAATCGGGTCCATGAAAAATTTTGTATAAATAGGCCGATAGGATTGTAGGTCTCGATGGAGGATCATCAATAGTAGATTCATAAAATTTATAAATCATCATTACTGTACCGTTGCTTATGAAGAAAGGCCACTGTTGCTGGTTTTTGAGAATCAATTGTAAAGTTTTCTGAACATTCTTGATGGATTCAATATCATTCAAAGACTTGTTGAAAATCTGCCTTAGTTTCTCGCGCCCTCCGATAGTTCTGGTTAAATTTAATTTACTGAAAACAGAAAATTGATCCTCATGATTGAAGATTGAAAGGTCGCGCAAGGTAGTTTTATCTGTCTCCATTTTTGTCGATTATTTATTCTGATAACTTTCCCAAATTAAAAATTTAATCCGTATTCTTGCTTGTGAGCATGCCTTTGCCGTAAGGCAGATTATTTTACTGAAAGCATTTATTTGCTGATCAGGAAGCATTAAATAATAATCTTTCTCCTTTTAAAGATTCATCCCAGGCATTATTTCCATAAATTGAATTATTATATACCAGATTCCCGTTTACAAAAGTTTGAAATATGGCCGCAGGAAACGTAACTCCTTCTAAAGGGCTCCATCCACATTTGTACAGAAGGTTCTCTTTTTTTACCGTTGTTGATTGATTCAAATCAACAACAACCAAATCAGCAAAATACCCTTCACGAATATATCCCCTGTTTTTTATTCTAAAACAATCGGCTACGGCATGACTCATTTTTTCAGCTATTTTTTCTAAAGAAATCCTGCCTTCTTTATAATAAGATAACATCATCAATAATGGATGCTGCACCAAAGGCAAACCTGAATGCGCATGCTCGTAAGGTCCTTGTTTTTCTTCAAGCGTATGAGGCGCATGATCAGTGGCTATCACGTCTAAATAGCCGTCCAGTAATGCTTTCCACAAAGCTTCTTTATTTTTTGATTCTTTTATCGCGGGATTGCATTTTATTAAATAGCCTGACTTTTCATAATCATCTGCCGTAAAATGCAAATGATGAACACATACTTCGGAGGTAATTCTTTTTTCTTTTAATGGAATTTTGTTGGTAAAAAGTTGCAGCTCCTTTTCAGTGGTAATATGAAGAATATGCAGACGGCTATTGTATTTCTTTGCCAGCGCAGCTGCAAATGAGGAAGAGGTATAGCAAGCATTTTCATCCCTGATAACCGGGTGGTCGGAAGGATCAAGAACCGGTTTGATATTTTTTAGATTCCTGTAATTTTCTTTAATAATTTTTTCATCTTCACAATGTGTGGCAATCAGTAATTCGCTGCCACTAAAAATTTTATGCAATGCCGGCTCGCTGTCAACCAACATATTTCCAGTGCTGGAACCCATAAAAATTTTCACTCCACAAACTTCATTTTTTCTTTTATTCATTTTTAAAACTTCATCAGCATTGGTATTGCTCGAGCCCATAAAAAAAGAATAATTAGCAAGTGAATTTCGTTGTGCAATAGCATATTTCTCTTCCAGTAATTCTTCTGTAAGTGCGTTGGGTATTGTATTTGGCATTTCCATAAATGAAGTAACACCGCCTGCCACAGCCGCTTTACTTTCTGTATAAATGGTAGCTTTATGCGTTAAGCCGGGTTCACGGAAATGCACCTGATCGTCAATAGCGCCAGGAAATAAATGCTTTCGCTCACCATTAATTTCAGTAACTTTTACTTTTACGCCAATTTGATTTTCTATTTTTTCTATTCGCCCGTTTTTAATGAACACGTCTTTTTCAGAAATATTGTTTTCATTTACGACAGAAATCTGTTTAAAAAGATAATTTTGCATATCTTGAAATTAATTAATTAAAAACCAACTCTATGCAAAGTATAAAAAGTCTTTTTACTCTCGCAGTATTTTTTTATCCTTTATTCATATTCGCTCAAACAACTTATATCCCTGAAGGATCTAAAGCTTATGACCTGATTGACCGCCTGGAGATAAAGCAGGAGCAAAACACGAATCTTAATTTTTCTACTCTTAAACCTTATAGCAGAAGAGTTGTTGTTCATGAAGCGGAATATATTGACAGTATGAGCAACGTAAATGCTGAATCACTTACAGGGAACAGCGATGAAATTAATGCAAAGACTAATTTGACTGCAATAGATAAATATAATATTCATTCATTATTGATGGATAATTCAGAATGGGTTACGGGATCCAAAGAAAGCTTTTTGAGTAAAAAGCCCATCTGGAATACTTTTTATACTACCAAACCGAACATGTTGGAAGTGAATACCACAGATTTTTTTCTTGCTGTAAACCCTGTTATTTATTTTCAGGAAGGAAAGGAATCCGGAAACAATGAGAATCTTTTTATAAACACACGTGGGGTTACGCTAAGAGGAAGAATTGCCAATAAAATAGGATTTTCATCAACAATGGACGATAACCAGGAGAGAGGCCCGTCTTTTTTTCAAGCCCGGGTTAAGGAATTCAATGCCGTCCCTGGCGTAGGTTTTTATAAAAGTTTTAAGAAAACAGCTTATGATTATTTTGACGCAAGAGGGTATGTAACTTTCAATGCAACAAAGTATATTGATATACAATTTGGGTATGATAAAAATTTTATTGGCGATGGTTACAGAAGCCTTTTTTTGGATGATGATGGTAACAGTTATCTATTTCTGAAACTGAGTACCAGGATATGGAAATTCGATTATGAAAATCTTTTTATGGAACTGATGCCACAGTTTGTAAATACCGGAGATAATTTATTAGACAGGAAATACGCTGCGATGCATCTCCTGAGTATGAATGTAACTAAGTGGCTGAATTTGGGGTTATTTGAAGCAGTTACTTTTGCAAGAAAGAATTATTTCGATTTTGAATATTTGAATCCTGTTATATTCTTAAGATATGCGGAAGGAAATGCAGGAAGCCCTGATAAAGCTCATGTAGGATTTGATTTTAAAGCAAATGTTGCTCACAAGTTTCAGTTTTATGGACAATTTTTGCTTGATGAATTTATCCTGAGCGAGATCTCAAAAAATAATGGATATTGGGCAAACAAATATGGATATCAATTGGGAGCAAAATACGTAGATGCATTCAATATAAAGAATCTTGATTTGCAGATTGAAAGTAACAGAGTGAGGCCTTTTACTTATTCTCATTACGATTCTATTGCCAACTATACACATTACAACCAAATGCTTGCGGACCCACTGGGAGCTAATTTCCAGGAATTTATCGGAATTGTAAAATATCAACCCGCTCCTAAATGGTATATTAATGCAAGAGCCATTTATTATTACCAGGGACTGGATTCTGCAGGTATAAATTTTGGAAGCGATCCATTTGAATTATATACTACCCGCACCATGAATTATGGCTACTTCGTCGGCAGTGGCAGAAAAGTAAATTGCCTGAATGCTTCCCTCACCTTGTCTTATGAGTTGAAGGAAAATCTTTTTTTTGATGGCAACATTCTTTTTAGAAAATATACCGGGTTAGATAATTCCAATAGTTTTAATATTGGAATAAGATGGAACGCAGCCAGAAGAGATTATGATTATTGAAATGATTTTGAGGTATGAGGTAAAAGTCCATTATATTAATTCACGATTCGTCCTTCACTACTCTACAGTCAGCGAAAAGGTAACCATCCTCGAATAGATCTTATCTATCACATTGGAGTATTTGAGTGTAGGGTCAAGGTCATGAAGATTGGTAAGCCCATCACTTAGTTTTATTTCAGGCGATAATACAAAGTAGGGGAAATAAATATGAAAACCCAGACCCACCTCTCCACTAATGTTGGAGCGATTCAGTTTAACCTGGTCGTCAACATTGGTTAATCCTTTGTTACTGGCAAGGTCATAATCATACTTTCCGCCTGCTAATACATAGACTTTGTAATTTTTAATGCGGTCACTGCTAAATGCAATATTAAATGGGAAACTCATAGTAATTGATTGTAACTTTTGGGTAACCGATGTTTCCGGATCATATTTTTGAGTGTATAAGAAAGCTTCTTCAGAAAAAGTAAGATCAAGGGGATGAACCCGTAGATCGAAATGATCGCTGATACGCACATTCACTAACCAGGCCAGGTTAATACCCGGATTATTGATACTTTCTACATCCATTATAGAATCATATTGAAGAAAACGCGGAGAGTGTGTAAAATTAAAATGCGACTCGTTGTATCCAATGTTGATACCAAAATGATAAGGTTTATCATCATGGCTTTCCTGGTTCGGCTCAAACATCTGTGCCTTAGACACAGCAGAACAAAACATAAATGAAAATAGAACTAAAACTATTTTTCGGCGCAATAAATGGTGCATATTCCTAAAGTCAATGTTTTGTAGAAAGTGTTTCTATATTTAGCTTCGTTTAAAATGTGAATGAATAATTCCTTCTCCGGAAACTGGAGAACTGAATCGTTTAAATATTGATATGCGTCATTATTTTTAGCAATAACCTTTCCAATTTTTGGGGTTACAAATTTCATGTAAAAATTATATAGTTGCTTTATAACCGGTACTGAAGGTTTTGTACATTCCAAAACTACTAATTTGCCGCCAGGTTTTAAAACTCTTTTTATTTCTGAAAGCCCTTTTTCAAGATGCTCAAAATTCCTGACTCCAAAGGCAACCGTAACTGCATCAAACGAATTATCATCAAATAAAATTGCTTCGCTATCGCCATTTAACAGCTCAATATTATTTTCTAATCCTGCTTCAGCAATTTTTTTTCTCCCAATTCCAAGCATTCCTTCACTTATATCAATTCCGATAATTTTTTCAGGCTTTAATATTTTAAAACTCGTTAAGGCAAAATCACCGGTTCCTGTAGCTACATCCAATATTTTTTTTGGCTGTGAAGAAATCAATTGCCGGATGGCTTTTTTGCGCCAGCCTACATCAATTCCTGCACTTAAAAAACGATTTAAAAAATCATAACGGAAAGCAATTTTATCAAACATATTCTCTACCTGCTTCTTCTTGCTTTCTGAAGAATTCTTAAAAGGTACAATGGCATCATGAGGGTACACATTCATTGCCTCAAAGATAGTTTTTTGGAATTATATGAATATCACTTAACGATTCTTTCACTTTTATTTTTGAAATCAGTTCAGAGTTTAGAGCTAGAGCTATTAGTGTATATTGCAATCATAATGCATATCAAAAAAGCAAGATACCTTATCAGTAGTCCTTCTTACGAGAAATGCCCCGCATCAGATAAGCCAGAATATGCATTTATCGGGAGAAGCAATGTGGGTAAATCTTCATTGATCAACATGCTATGTAATAATGAGAAATTAGCTAAAACATCGAATGCTCCAGGTAAGACACAAATGATCAATCATTTTGAAATAATAAGTGTATCAAACGCCGGTGATACTAAAGAAACTAAATGGTATTTGGTGGATTTGCCCGGGTATGGTTTTGCTAAAATTTCAAAAAGCAGCAGAAGAAGGTGGGAGCAAATGATTGAGAATTATTTAAGGAAAAGAACAAACCTTGTTAATGTTTTTGTATTGATTGATGCCAGGCATTCGCCTCAAAAACTGGATCTTGATTTTATAAAACATCTTGGTTTATGGGAAATTCCTTTTACACTTCTATTTACAAAGGCCGATAAAGAGAAACAAGATGTTGTAAGTAAAAATGTAAAATTATTTTTAGAAGACTTACGCCAAACGCAACAGTTTTTACCGCAACATTTTGTTACCAGTTCCGTAAAAAAATTAGGTAGAAATAAAATATTGGATTTAATCCAGGAAATGAATGATGATTGGGTCTGGGAGATGAAATTAAAATAAACTCGTTTTTATTTTAATTTCCTTCGTGGGTTTGCCAATAGGGCCGTAGTAAATCTTCCACTCCATTTTTAAACTGGGAATATTGATCTGCAGTGAAAATTACCTGCAATTTTTTATCTCTGACACTTAATATTTTTTCAAAAGCGCTGCGTTTGGCAGAAGTCCCCGAAGGTTTTGCGCCTTCATTCAATTGATATAGCGCCTGGTAAAATTCGTTAAAAACGCTGTCAGTTCTCTCTGCTTGAGAAGGATCTAGTTTTAAAGGTACCGTTATTTTATCCATTGTTGTTTTCACTTTTTCAGAAACGGTGCGGCGATGAATGTTCTGCGCGTAAATAGTAGTAGCTGTCAAAAAAATGAGTGCAAAAAATAGAGTAATCTTAGTTTTCATAAAAGTCCTATTAAAATTTCGGAAATAAAGGTATTAAATAAAAAGGATTGCCAAAAGAAGGTGCATTTCAAAATGTCGCAGCTTAAGCGGCTCGTTTAAAATTAGTTTTAACCATCTTTGTTATTTTTCCCCATTGCCCATTCATCCTTATCACTCTTAGATTAAGCATGTTTTGAGCGCCTTCATAACTCCATCGTTGCCCTGATTGTTTCATCCGTTTTTGTACTACAGTTCTGTGTGCCGACTCTATGGCTCCTGATCCAATGATACCTGCACCTATATTTTTATAATAACGATAATCCATTCGATAGGCATTGCTG
>DATKQQ010000148.1:0-5980 GCA_035532615.1 Hanamia sp. | reverse complement strand
CAAGATCGCTCTAAGGGGGTTACCATGCGTCGGAATGACAGTTTCAATTTTCTGTTCAGAAAAAAGAAAATGGAAAAAATAATTTACCAATAACAAAAAAAGTGGGGAATTACCGGTAAAAATATCTTTTCAAGGGTGGGGATACCATGCTTCGGAATGAGGGGGTACCATAAATCGGAATGGGGGGTTACCATGGTTCGGAATATACACAAAAGTCCCAAGATCATTATTTTCCGAAAATTATATCCCAAAAAAATCCTTTATTAAAAATAAAGGATCCTTAAGTTGCAAAAAAAAATGCCCCAAATTGAAGGCATTTTAAATTATGTTTATTTAGGAAATTCCAGGTTAACGTCCTGCAATCAATTTATCCTGGAGTTCCTTTAATTCATCCCATTTTCCATCTGCGGCTAATTGAGCTTGCTCTGGCCAACTTGTAGGATCCTGTGCATTAAAATGTCCACCGGATTTTTCAAGTATTTCTTTAATATCATCTGCGTTGCTCTTTGCTAATTTTGCAAAAGAAGTAATTCCGGCTTCGTGTAATACTTCGGCAACTTTAGGGCCAACACCTTCTATCTTAGTAAGGTCATCTGCATCGGCTTTTTTATTCTTTGCTTTGGGAACAGGAGCAGTTTCCGTTGGAGAAACCTCTTCTGCTTCTGTCTTTGCTTTAGTTTCAGGAATAGTTACTTTTGTTTCAGTAGCAACTTTTTCATGTTTCGCAACAGTTTCTTCGTGTTCAGGAGCTGTTTTTTTACTTCTTCCGGCCCGGCGTGTTTTCTTAGTTGTGGCTGTAGTTTCGCCAATTCCTTTTCCGTAAATTTCATTGTAATCTACCAATTCTATCATGGCCAACTCTGCGTTGTCTCCCACCCTTTTTCCAAGTTTGATAATTCTTGTATATCCTCCCGGGCGAGATGCGATTTTAGGGCTTATCACATCAAATAGTTCTTTTACTGCCACCTTATCCTGAAGACTGCTGAATACGATACGGCGTTGATGCGTAGTATTCTGTTTTGACTTGGTTATTAAAGGTTCTACAAATGGGCGCAATGCTTTTGCTTTGGCTAATGTAGTTACTATTTTTTTGTGCTCAAATAACTGGCAACTAAGATTAATAAGCAATGAATTTCTATGACTTGCTGTTCTTCCTAAGTTGTTGATTTTATCTCCGTGACGCATGACTTTTATATTTTTAGGTTATACCGTGTCAGGAATTATAACCCGTGAATTGTGAATGATTAATTTATATGAAATTAGCTTATAAGAGCAAATTATCCATTTAGCTGATTTTTACTCTTCGTCTAATTTTATTTTACTAAGGTCTAAACCAAAACCTAAGCCTCTTTCGTTTAACACCTGCTCAATTTCACTCAAAGATTTTTGTCCAAAGTTTCTGAATTTCATCAGGTCTTCCTGCTCGTATTGCACCAGTTCGCTTAATGAATTTATTTTAGCTGCTTTCAGGCAATTGAAGGCTCTTACGGAAAGATCCAAATCTTCCAAAGGAGTTTTCAATACTTTACGTAGTTGTAATGTTTGTTCATCTACCAGGTCTTCTTTCTTTTCTTCTTTATTATCGAAAGTGATGTTTTCATCTGTAATAATCATCAGGTGTTGAATCAAAATTCTAGATGCTTGTTTTACGGCTTCTTCAGGATGAATAGTACCATCAGTAACCACGTCCATCACCAATTTTTCAAAATCAGTTCTTTGCTCTACCCTGGTATTTTCGATACTATATTTTACATTTTTTATCGGAGTGTAAATCGCATCTACTGGAATATACCCGAAATGTGAGCTTTTTTCTTTGCTTTCTTCTGCCGGCACGTATCCACGGCCTTTGGCAATAGATATTTCAATATCCAATTTTGCAGAATTATCCATAGTGCAAATCAGCAGATCCGGATTCATCACTTCGAAAGTTGGAGAAGCTTCTCCGATCATACCGGCAGTAAACTCTGTTTTATTTTTCAGTGATAAACTGATTTTTTCTATACCGCTTTCCTGGTCAGTTTTCTTTTTAAAGCGAACCTGTTTCAGATTAAGAATAATTTCAGTTACGTCTTCTGTAATTCCTTTTATTGTCGCAAATTCATGATCAGCGCCAGCAATGTTGATTCCTACAATTGCATAGCCTTCCAATGAATTAAGTAATACCCTGCGAAGTGCATTACCGATGGTAACACCATATCCCGGTTCTAAGGGACGGAATTCGAATTGTGCTTCGAAATCCGTGCTTTTTTGAAGAACGATTTTGTCTGGTTTTACAAAATTTAAAATGGCCATTTTTTTATTTTGTTTTTGTTGATTTAATTGATTGTTTTTTTCTACTTAAAATACTTACTACTCTTGTTACTTACTATACAATTCCACAATAAGTGATTCCTTAATGTTTTCAGGAACACTTTCCCTTTCAGGATATGCGATAAAAGTGCCTTTCATTTCAGCTTGGTTCCAGTCAATCCAATTAAATTTTGGATTTTTTGGACGAAGGTTAGAGGTAATAGAAGAATTGTGTGCCGCTTTCTCCTTAAGGCCAACAATATCACCGGGTCTTAGAGAAAAGGAGGGAATGTTTACTACTTCACCATTTACAGTAATGTGCTTGTGCGAAACAAGTTGTCTGGCAGCCTGGCGGCTGGGCGCAATACCCATCCTGTAAACTGTATTATCTAAGCGTGCTTCCAGCAATTTAATTAATTGTTCACCGGTAACACCCTTACGACGTGAGGCCTCATCAAATGTGTTATGAAATTGTTTTTCCAATAAGCCATACGTGTATTTGGCTTTTTGTTTTTCACGAAGTTGAAGAGCATATTCACCAAGACTTTTACGCTTGCGTGCTGCTCCATGCATTCCCGGAGGATTGCTGTTTTTTGTCAACCATTTTCCATTACCTGTTATAGGTTCTCCGAATATCCTGGAGATTTTGGTTTTTGGTCCTGTGTAACGAGCCATAATTGTTTATTGATTTTTTAGTGTCGGTGCATCATCATTAAAAATCGAAAATTAATGATACACCCGATTATGAAAATTGGCAATTGGCAATATGCAGTTTGCATTTATTGCTAATTGCCTGTTGATTTAAACTCTTCTCTTTTTGGGAGGCCTGCAACCATTGTGTGGCAGAGGCGTAATGTCTTTTATCATTACTACGTCTATCCCTGCTTGTGATAAAGACCTGATGGCACCTTCACGGCCTGAGCCAGGACCCTTTACATATACGTCAACACGCTTCAAACCAGCGTCCAATGCTACTTTAGCGGCATCAGCGGCAGCCATTTGAGCTGCATACGGAGTATTCTTTTTAGAACCTCTGAAACCCATTTTACCGGCGGACGACCATGAAATGACCTGGCCTTGCTTGTTGCTTAGACTAATAATAATGTTGTTGAAACTTGCCACGATGTGTGCATCTCCGTAAGGTTCTACTTTTACAACTCTTTTTTTGGAGGACGTTTTTGCATTTGTTGCTTTTGCCATAATAAATCCTGATAGGTAATCTTTAAAGTTTAATGTTCCACAGTTCTGATAATTATCGGAAACTGTGTCTGAATCAATCCTACTTCCGGCTTTTAGATATCTGGTATTGATTCAAAAAATAAGCCTTATAAAAAACTAAAAGCCATCAATTTTTAAGTGATAGCTAAAATCATGATTTTATTTCTTAGGTGCCTTTTTCTTTCCGGCCACAGTCTTACGCTTTCCTTTGCGTGTACGACTATTGGTTCGGGTGCGCTGACCACGTAATGGCAACCCTTTACGATGCCTTAATCCACGATAGCAAGCAATATCCAATAAACGCTTGATGTTTGTCTGTACCTCACTGCGTAAGGCGCCTTCTGTCTTAATTTCACTGCTGATTATATTTCTGATAGCGGTTTGCTCCTCATCGTTCCATTCATTCACTTTTTTATTATAATCAACTTTCGCATTATCCAAAATATAACGGGCAGTTGACCTTCCGATGCCATATATATAAGTAAGGCCAATTTCGCCTCTTTTGTTTTTTGGTAAGTCTATACCGGCAATACGCGCCATAAGAATTATTAATTTTTAATTTTAATTTTTAATTAGTGTCCTTCCCAGCCTCTGCGCCACCTTGAAAATGTCGAAGGGTGTCGAAGAGCATCAAAGAGTTACCCTTGCCTTTGTTTAAAGCGAGGATTCTTTTTGTTAATCACATATAACCTTCCCTTTCTTCTGACTATTTTGCAATCAACACTTCTTTTTTTTATTGCTGCCCTTACTTTCATGGTCTCACATTTATTTTTTCTGTGAAAAGTTTGTTATTTATATCTAAAAATGATTCTCCCTCTTGATAAATCATAAGGGCTCATCTCAACACCTACTTTATCGCCCGGCAAAATTCTGATATAGTGCAATCGCATTTTACCGGAAATTGTCGCCAAAATTTCATGACCGTTTTCAAGCTTCACCCTGAACATTGCATTGGATAAGGCTTCCAGGATAGTGCCGTCTTGTTTTATTAATGCTTGCTTGGCCATATTATTTTTGGAGGCGCAAAGATAAGTTTAAAATATTGATTTTTTGAAAAAAATTCCCTCTTTTATTGTAGAATTCAAAAAGATATGCCCAAAAATCTTTCATTTCGTTATAAGTAAAATAAATTCTATACTTCAAAGCACCATTTATGCGTTAAGGATTTCTATATTTGCATGTAACCCCTAAAAAAATTATATGAAAACAAACGTCCTTCTTGTCTTTATTGCAGCCACTATTATTTCTTCATGCAGTAAAAAAGATACTGCTTCCACTACTACTCCCCCTTCTTCAGATTCTTATATTAACTTAAATCCCGGGAGTGTCTGGAATTATAACGAAATTGATTCGTCAACGTCAACTCCCACTAATTCTAACTATAATGTAACCTCCACTTCTGTGGATACGCCCATCAATAATAAAAAATATCACATTTATAATTATTCTTATGGTGGCAGCGAATACCTGAATCTTACCGGGCACGATTATTATCAATATGATTCAATACCTGGTGGCCTTGGCCAGGTTATAGAAAGATTGTATCTCGAAGATAATGCAGCAGTAAATGCCACATGGTCTCAGAACTTTTCGGTGAATATAACCGGCATTCCTTTTGCCATTCAGGGCACATTGACAAATAAAATTGTAGAAACCGGAATTAGCAAAATGGTAAACGGAACTAATTATACAGGAGTAATCCATGTTTCTACCATCATTTCTTCATCAGCGATACCTTCCTCCAATTTTACATCCAGCATAGACAGCTATTATGCGCCAAATTATGGACTCATTGAAAACAGCATTTTGGTAAATCTGAACTATTCAGGTTTGACTGAATACGTAAATACCAAAACTCAATTAATGAGCGCCGTATTAAAATAAATCAGATTAGCTGGTCTGTTAGATGAACCTTGGTCATTGCCGTATAATGGTTCTGTAAAACGTGTAAAGGAATTGGATGAGCAATAATTCTTTTTTGATTTCTATACCAGATTTCAAAATGGGAAAATGCATCCTGTTCGGGAGTTTGAATGCGGAAGGCTCCTTTCATATACTTTACAGAACCATCATCATTTACATGCTTTGTAAACTTTAATTTGAGCAATTGTTCTTCATCTACAGGTAAAGGAAAAAGAGCCTCCTGGGGAAAATACAAATCTTGCACCCCATTGTTGACACAAATCTCTTTTTCGTCATGGTTAAAGTCTGTAACTTCTCCGCGCCATGCCTGACCATCACTTTCTGCAAGAACATAATCACCTACTTTTAATTCGTTGAATTTTATCATACAAAAAATTTTTTTTCGAATTTAGGAAAAAAATCAATTAACTAATTACCCAAATTTAGCATAGGTTTTATACACTACACATTTTTTTTGCCTGAAAGCCTTTAAAGGCGGGAAAAATTTGGGCGGTTCAATTTTTTCATTTTACTTTGTAGTGTATAAAATATACACTACATGGCATTTATC
>DATKQQ010000147.1:0-4422 GCA_035532615.1 Hanamia sp. | reverse complement strand
TGGACTGTTGCATAAGTATGAGTTGTTGTTTTTTGTTTATAACTCACTCAAAATTAACAATTTATCTCTACTTATGCAACTTTATTTTAAAATATATTTATCTGTTTACCAACATTTTATCAACACCGAAACTTTAGTTATATTATTCTCTTTCAGGGTTAGTTATTTGCTTTTCAAAATATTTCGCAACTGCCAATTTCTTGAATAAATGATTTTAAAGATTATTATGGTTTAATATCTGGAAAAGATTTTCGTCCTATACGGAAAGGCTATTCTAAAATTATTTTTAGCAATACAGTTGATTAGTAAATAATGAGTTAAGGTGTTAAAGATATAATCTTCGTTTCTGTAATACTAAATACATTAGTAAATAACAAGCTAAAATTATTAGTTTTGTATTTGCCGGATTAAGGCGATAAACAAAACAATATGTACCTGAATTGCAAAACCTATTTTAGTTTCCGATACGGAACCATGCCTGTAAAAGAATTAGTTGCAGCTGCAGTTGATATTGGAGTACCGGCATTGGCTTTAACCAATATCAATTCTACCTGTGACACATGGGATTTTGTAAAAGACTGCAGAGAAGCCGGAATAAAACCAATTACCGGTGCAGAAATCCGGAATGGAGATGAATTGCTTTATATTTTACTGGCAGCAAATAATATGGGGATGGGATGGATTAATGAATTTATTTCTGTTCATCTTGAAAGCCATACCCTTTTTCCCTCACCAAAAGAGAATGGAGAAGCAGGACATTTCTTTAATAATTTGAATGATGGTTTTGTAATTTATCCCTTAGGAAAGAGAGTGCCAGGGGATTTACAACTGAATGAAAGGATTGGCATTTTACCGGAGGAAGTAAATAAGTTGTTTTCATTGGACATGAAAAAATATGCTTCGTGTTTTGTAATCCGTCAGCCGGTTACTTTTCTGAGCAAACAATATTATAATGTACATAAGCTGCTACGCGCAATTGATAAAAACACATTACTGTCAAAACTTCCTCTTACTGCGGTATGTGGTGAGAATGAAAGTTTTGTTACCCCCAATCAATTGTTAGAAGCCTTTAAACAATACTCTGTAATTGTAACCAATACTTATAAGCTGATGGATGCGTGTAGTATTGAAATGGAATTTTATAAGGATAAGAATAAAAAAGTTTTCAGCGCATCAAAAAAAGATGACAGAATACTGCTTGCAAAGTTGGCTCAGGATGGCCTTGCATTTCGTTATGGGAAGAATAAAGTTGCACAGGAAAGAGTAGATAAGGAATTAAAAATCATTGACGAACTTGGTTTTAATGCTTATTTTTTAATTACCTGGGATATTATCCGTTATGCACAATCGCGGGGATTTTATTATGTAGGTCGGGGGAGTGGCGCCAATTCTATTGTTGCTTATTGCTTACAGATAACTGATGTGGACCCGATAGAACTTGACCTTTATTTTGAAAGGTTTTTAAATCCTTACCGCACATCGCCACCAGACTTTGATATGGATTTTTCGTGGCTTGACAGGGATGAAGTGATTGATTATGTTTTTAAACGTTACGGCAAACAACATGTGGCGCTATTAGGGATGTATTCCACTTTTCAATACCGTGCCACCGTCAGAGAATTGGGAAAAGTTTTTGGATTGCCGAAAGAAGAGATTGATTCTCTTGCCTCAGGAAATAATGGTGATGATAAAATACAGCGGCTTATATCGAAGTATGGAAAACTGATAGAAAATTCCCCTAATCATGCGTCTATTCATCCGGGTGGAATGCTGATCTCAGAAGAGCCTATCACTAATTATGCAACTTTCTTTATGCCACCCAAAGGCTTTTCAACCGTGCAATTAGATATGTTTGTGGCTGAAAATATTGGTTTGTATAAACTGGATATTTTAAGTCAGCGCGGGCTTGGCCACATCAAAGAATGTTTGCGATTGGTACGACAAAATAAAGGAGTGGATGTAAACATTCATGCGTTTCAACAATTTAAAAATGACGCATGGATAAGAGAGCAAATACGCACTGTAAATACGATTGGCTGCTTTTATATAGAATCGCCGGCAATGAGGCAATTGCTATTAAAATTGAAATGCAGTGATTATATTACTTTGGTTGCAGCAAGTTCCATCATTCGTCCGGGTGTGGCCAGTAGCGGCATGATGCGGGCCTATATTGAGCGCTATCATGATCCTGAAAATATAGATTATATCCATCCTGTAATGAAAGAACTTCTAAAGGAAACTTTTGGAGTAATGGTATTCCAGGAAGATGTAATAAAGGTAGCGCATCATTTTGCAGGGCTTGACATGGGAGAAGCGGATATACTCCGCAGGACCATGAGTGGAAAATACAGGGGTAATGAAGAGATGCTGCGCATTAAACAAAAATTCTTTGCGAATTGTAAAGAAAGAAATTATCCTGATGCAATCAGTGCAGAAATATGGAGGCAGATTGAAAGCTTTGGCGGATATAGTTTTTCTAAAGCACATTCCGCTTCTTACGCGGTGGAAAGTTATCAGAGCCTTTATCTGAAAACGTATTATCCAAAAGAGTTTATGGTTGCAGTGATCAACAATTTTGGAGGTTTTTACAATACCGAATTGTATTTTTCAGAGCTACGAAAAACCGGCGCTGCCATTCATTTACCTGATGTAAATGAGAGTGAATATTTTACAAGCATAAGAGGTAATGATGTCTATACCGGCTTTGTTCATATCAAATCACTGCAGAAGGAAATGGCAGAGAAAATAATCAGCGAAAGAAAAAGAGCAGGAAGTTATTTACACCTGCAGGATTTTATTGAGCGCACTGATATTACCAAAGAGCAATTGAATATGCTGATAAGCATTGGGGCTTTTCTGTTTACCGGAAAATCAAAAAAGAAATTATTGTGGGAAGCCAATTTTCTGCAGAAAAAGAATAAGTTACATGCAGCCATTGGTCAGCCCATGTTTGAAGAAGCACCTATACATTTTGAATTGCCCGAATTGCCGGATAACCGGTTGGATGACCTTTACGATGAGACTGAATTATTGGATTTTCCATTATGCAATCCTTTTGAAATGGCAGATGATAACGGTTATGCATATACGCTAACAAAAGGCCTCGGTAATAATTGCGGCAAAACAGTTACGTCACTTGGTTATTTTATAGATCATAAAAGAGTTACGACAGTAAACGGAGAAATAATGGCTTTTTGCACTTTTTTAGATGTGAACCTGGACTGGATAGACACCGTACACTTTCCGGATTCTTTGCGCTATTATGGAATAAAGGGAAGAGGTTTTTATAAAATAACCGGGAAGGTTGTAAATGATTTTGGTGTGTATAGTATTGAAGTACATAAGATGATTAAGGTGGGGTACAAAGAGAGGAAGTATGCGGATTTGTAGGAGGTTGAAAGTTGAATGTTCAAGGTTGATGGTTGAATGTTCAAGGTTGAAAGTTGAATGTTGTTTAGATGGTTTAGATGGTTTAGGTGGTTTTCAATGTTTGATTTTAGAATTATGCTATTAAATAATCAACGACATATTGCCCATTTGGATTTGGATTCATTTTTTGTTTCTGTGGAACAGTTGCGCAATCCAAAGCTGATAGGGAAACCTGTTTTAATTGGGGGCACCGGTGACCGCGGTGTGGTGGCCTCGTGCAGTTATGAGGCAAGGAAATTTGGTATTCATAGCGCGATGCCAATGAAAGTGGCGCGGCGCTTATGTCCACATGCGATTGTAGTACGCGGCGATATGGAACAATACAGTAAATATTCCGGCCTGGTAACTGATATAATAAAAGATACCGTTCCGCTTTTTGAAAAATCTTCCATTGATGAATTCTATGTGGATATGACGGGGATGGATAAATATTTCGGTTGTTTAAAATTTACCAATGAATTAAAAAGAAAGGTGGTAAAAGAAAGTGGGCTGCCCATTTCCTATGGACTTGCCAGCAATAAACTGATTGGAAAAGTAGCGACTAATGAGGTGAAGCCGAATGGGCAGATTGAAATTCCTTTTGGAAATGAGAAATCTTTTTTGGCACCATTGAGCATTGCAAAAATACCAGGCATTGGAAAGCAAACGGCCATCCTGCTTTTAAAGATGGGCGTGGAAACAGTGAAAGTATTAAGTGATATTCCTGTAGAAATGATACAAAATCTTTTAGGGAAAAATGGATCAGAGCTTTGGCGGCGGGCAAACGGCATTGATGAAACACCCGTGGTTCCTTTTCATGAACAAAAATCCATCTCTGTCTATTCCGATGATGGTACCCCCTCATTCCGATTTATGGTAACCCCCCTTAGAGGAACTAATAAGTGAAAGAGCTTTTTGTGTTTTGTGAAGATATAATTTTCGTTTTTATTTCTACTGTTTTTTCTTTCTTCTGGATTCACCTTTCAATTCCAGGCGATGACATCTGGCTGTCAA
>DATKQQ010000146.1:0-2707 GCA_035532615.1 Hanamia sp. | reverse complement strand
AGCGTGGTTTCTTCCGCCGTATTCGCCAGAGTTGAATCCGGCAGAAATGCTTTGGAAGCATATCCGTTCGAACTATTTTAATAACAAATGTTTTGAAACACTGGATGCCGTTGAAGAGGAATTATGCAAAGCTTTAAAAGATATGTACCGGGCTAAAAAGGAAATGAGTAGCCTTACCTATTTTGAATGGATGAAGTAATCAATATTTTTGATGGCGGTTTTGTATAAGATGCCTGTTAGAGATCATCAGATTTAAACCCTATTCGTTTTCTTGGTCCTTGTGGCGGGTTAATAAGTTTTGACAATGCATGAATGTACGCATGATAACAATGTTCATTTCAACAGCCTTCTGGCTTTTTAATACACTTGATAACATAGCAACTCCTGTTTCCGTAAATGCGAATGGCTTTGCGCCACCCAAGTATTTTTTATGTGGTATCGCATTTTGTGATACCACTGTTTCTATTTCAGTTTCCGATAATTCAAACATAAAATCTTCCGGAAAGCGGTCTATATTTCGTCTTACAGCTTGTTTCAATACCCGTGTTTCTACGTCATATAATTCAGCCAAATGAGCATCCAGTATTACTTTTTCCTCTCTTATGAAAATAATTTTCTTAATTATTGTTTCCTGTACAATTGTATTAGATTTAATTCCTTTGGCCATGTCAGATTTATTTTTCCGGTTTTCAAATATATTTTTTATACTATCATTTCGACTTCACTTATTACAAAGGAGGAAAATGCATTAAGTTTCCCCAGCTTTAGATTAGCTCTTTCAAAAGGGTATTTATCTCAGGATTATTTATACCCATTCCTTGTTAATGGGATTAGGCTGGTGGCACGGTGTGTGAACTTTAGAGTTTTCTTGCCTCTTTTTATTTTTCCCTTTTATTATTTCTATTTTTAATTAACTTCGCGTAAATGAGTTTCGTAAAATATAAAATTTTTAATTATGGTAACTAAACGCGAGTTTGAGAACGCATTAGAGATTATCAAATTATATGCAGAACAATTGGAGAAATTGAATTCAAAACTAAATGACGCTATTGGCCCGGGAACGGTTTCACAAGACGAGCTTTTCAGTGATACTGCTTATTACAGTGCCAGACTTTTCAACGTTTTGGCTAATAATCGCCGACACCTTGGCTTCCACACTGATACTAGCTTTTTAAACTTAAAAGTCAAAGACTTCTCACAAATTTCAAGAACGCAACTATTTAAGTGCAGACATTTTGGCGACAAAATGAAACGAGAAATCGAATCCTTATGTCGGGCGGCTAATATTGAGATGCTGCCCTAAAATTTATTGAAGAATAAAGAGGAAACAATTTTTAAATCTTAAAACAATTAATATGCAAAATAAAATTTTGGTACTACCAAAAAATCAAGAGCAGGCCGAGGCTGTTGAAAAATATCTGAGCGACCTGAATATTGCTTACGAATCGGCTGTAAATAAAACCAATGGACTGGACTGGTTTGAGGCAACGGAGAGCTTGAGAAGTATTCTTAATTCTTTAATTTCTTATTATAGCGTTGAAGAATTAAACCTATTGAATAAACCCCAAACAAGCGAATACAAAACCTATTGTATCAAAATGCAGGAAGAATTACTGGACGTAAATAGAGATACAGAAATATGGCAAAGCTTAGATTTAATGAATCAAGGTATTGCTAAGTATGGCCCCTGGATAAAAAAGATAAATGCAGCGATATGATAGAAGTGCTGGAGAAATTAAAAAAAGAATATGAACTTCCGGAAGAACAAATAATAGCAATTGGTAATAAAATAATCGCCAATGCTGTTAGGAACATCCGGCCAGTTGAAAATCCAACTGCTATTATAATCGGTGGCCAACCTGGCTCAGGTAAAAGCGAAATTCAGGGGGTAGAAGAATTGAATTTTGCAAAGAATATTGTCATCTGCAATGCCGATAATTTTAGAGATGCGCACCCATTAGCGACATCGTTGAAGAAAAACTATCCGCAGCTCTACCCTGAATTAACAGTACCATTTGCTCACCGATGGGCGCAGGCATTGCAACACCATTGTATAACTAATAGCTTTAATTACATTTTAGAAACAACCTTACGAGACGGCAACGCTATTAACAACACTATAAAACTATCAAGGAAGCCGGTTTTAAGACACGGCTTGATGCTTTAGCCGTAAACGAAAAGCTTAGTTTGTTTGGGATCGAATTGAGGTTTGAAAAAATGCTGGCTGAAGAAGATAGCGGGAGGATGGTTACGAAAGAAGCGCACGATTTGAGGTATAAAGCTATTCCTGATGCATTACGTGTGATCGCTAACGCGGGCCAGCTTGATGACTTAAACATATACGCCCGAAATGTAATTGTTTCCGGAGACAAGAATAAAAGAGGCGTATATATGATCGCTCAAAATCCAAATAATCCCGTTGGGATTTATTTGCAGGAAAGAAACAGGAACTGGACATCTCTTGAACAAGATTATTTCAAGAGCAAATTTGAAGAAGTTATCAATATGAAGATAAAGAGAAACGCGCCGGAAGAAGACATCAGCCGCTTTATGAGCAATTGGGACATTTCAAAATCGCGAGGCAGAAAATTATGAACATAGGTTACGCAAGAATATCAACACAGGATCAGAAATTTGATCTGCAACTGGACGCACTAAAAAAGGCCGGTTGTAAAACTATTTTTAAAGAAGCAATATCCGGAGCAAA
>DATKQQ010000145.1:0-4089 GCA_035532615.1 Hanamia sp. | reverse complement strand
TAAAGGGATGAATGGTTTTCAAATAAGTCCCAGGTTACAGGAGTTGATGGTGTACGCCGGACAATTGGATTGCTATGAAAGATGCAATGAAAGTTTGCAACAATTTTTGGATATAGAAGTTAGTGCTGCACAAGTATACCGTGTGACCGATACTTATGGAAAAGAAGCTGAAAAAGAAGTAAATGGGAGCCGCTCTCTGGAGCCTGTTAAAAAGGATGAAATATTATATGTGCAAGCAGATGGCTCCATGTTGCAAACCCGGGATGACGGATGGAAAGAAGTGAAAGTAGGAAGAATGTTTACGAGCGGTTCATGCATAGATCCCAATGGGAAGCAAGGCTGGATAAGGCATTCGCAATATGTAGCGCACTTTGGAAGTAGCAAAGTTTTCACCGGAAATATGGATTATTTAATAGAATCGTATGGACGCCTGGATAACAGGCTGGTTTTTATTTCAGACGGAGGCACATGGATAAAAAACTGGATAGAGGATGCCTTTGCTGAAGCGATATCTATATTGGATTTTTATCATGCCTGCGAACATTTACATGAATTTGCCGATACTGTTTTCAAAGATAAGGAAGCACTTAAAAAATGGACAGATGAACAAAAAGAACTATTGCTGGAAAGCAAAGTAAAAGAGGTAATTGCCAACATTAAAAAAAAGTTTAAAAAAAATAAAGATGCTGATTCGTTAGTTAATTATTACAGCAGCAATGCCTATCGAATGGATTATCGTTATTATAAAAATATAGGTGCAGGTATCATTGGATCAGGAGCCATAGAGTCGGCACACAGAACTGTAGTACAAAAACGGATGAAACAATCAGGGCAACGATGGAGTTATGAAGATGCTCAAAACATGCTTAATCTAAGAGTGATAAGGATGAATGGGCAATGGGGGAAAATAACAAAGATGGTTAAAACTAATTTTAAACGAGCCGCTTAAGCTGCGACATTTTGAAATGCACCCGATACAATCTATCAAGGTTTTGAATCGGGAAATTATCTTTAATTTTATTATAGAATTAGGCGTATAAATCGTGATGTAAATATAGGATTTGTTTTTGACTAATATAATTAGTAATTTTATAGCTAAAATAATTAGCTATGTTTCAAGGAATGAATATAATAGAGTTTGGCAAAAGGTTTCAAACTAATGATGATTGTATGCAATATCTAATGGATATTAAATGGGAAGAAGGATTTAAATGCAGCAAGTGTGGCTCTTTAAAATGTTGGAAGGGCAAGCAATGGAATAATTTACGTTGCCAGGATTGCGGCTATGAAGAATCAGCTACAGCGGGAACCTTGTTTCACAAGATTAAATTCTCTCTATTGAAGGCCTTTCATATTTGTTACAGGGTTTGTGTAAGCAAAAAAGGGATGTCAAGTTGTGAATTATCCCGTGAGTTGACACTACGGCAAAAGACTTGCTGGTCTTTCAAAAGAAAGATACAGGAGGCGATGAAATCAAGCCAAAATCATCCGCTTATTGGACGCGTAGATGTAGACGAAATAGCCATTGGCGGCCATGATGAGAAAAGCCAGGGCAGAAGTAAAGGGGATAAGAAATTAGTCTGTCTTGCAGTAGAAATAAGGAAGGATGAAAAAATGGGAAGAGCTTACGGGACTGTTATTAATGACTATAGCAGTGCAGAGCTAAAGAAGATTTTTGACATGCATATATCAAAAGAAAAAGCTCAGATAAGAACAGATGAATGGACAGGATATACTCCTTTAGAATCGGAATATAGAATGGAAAGAATGAAATCAGATAAAGGAAAAAACTTTCCAGAGATGCATACTTTGATAATGAATTTGAAATCATGGTTAAGAGGAATATACCACAAGTGTAGCGAAAAGCATATGCAGGCTTACCCCAACGAATTCTTCTATCGGTTCAACCGTAGAGGATTTGGGAAACATAGCTTTCATAAATTAATCGTAACAATGGTTCAAGCAAAACCATTATTTATAAATCAATTCACGACTTAAAAGCCTAATTCTATTTTATTAAATGCCACAAGAAGGAACTATATCAAAAGAAAATAAATCAGCGGATATGCAGGAAATAGAAATGAAAAAGCTGAGAGAAGCAATTAGCCGCACAGATACCGAAAAATTTTTTCTTTTTACAAGATTGATGAAAATTCATTTCATGCTTAAGAATGCAAGAATAGTAAAAAAATAGATTTTTATTTATGGTTGGATTGGAAAACATTTCATTTGATGAAGCACTTGTTCATACTACTATTGCCGAAATAGTAGATCTCATGGTTCCTTTTCTAAGCATTAATCAACTTATAAAAAACAAAAAAGCTACCAATCTCCCAAAGGATAATATAGACGTAATTGAATTGGAAAAAATCAGAAAACTCCGGGAGGAATAAAAATGGGCATACCCAAATAGTGGCATGTATGCTTTCTTTTTCAATTTAGAATTTTTGGTTATTGTTTCTGCTATATGCGAATCATTGTTTAATTAATACATTAAAATCTTATTTATTTTGTGAATCCCGGTGGAATTTTTAAAAGATTGTTTTTATATTTCAAGCAAAATAAAATAGTGCATTAAATTTAGACCTTGGAAATCCCGGAGAAAAATTTGTATTTCAAAAAAATAAAAACCAAAGTTAAAAATATTGATGTCGTGTAACTTCGCAAATTGATTATCGTAATATCGCAACCTCATTTTGAATAAAAAACTAATTCTAAAATTTTTAAGCCTGTATTTATTATTACAGTCAGTAAACCCCGGAAAGGTTGTGGGACAAATTACCATTTCCGGAACTGTTTATGATTCTTCCAAATTATACGTCATACCTGATGTCTCTGTTTACAGCACTTCCGGCTCTCACGCAATTACAGATTCCACCGGAGTTTACCATATTAATGTAACAAATAAAGATTCTGTTAGTTTCTTTTACAACGGTAAATCAACCATAAAATTTCCTGTAAAATCAATGGCCGATTATAATGCTTTCGATATTTCACTTAGGGTAAAAGTAAAACAGAAATATAAACTACTGGCCCCGGTTACTGTTTTTACTGAGTCATATCAAAAAGATTCCATGGAAAATCGTGAAGAATATGCAAAGTTATTCGGAGGATTAAATGCAGGCATTCATTCTAATTATCAGCCCGGAGGAAATGCAGGGCTGGATCTTGATGCTCTTATTGGGATGTTTCAATTCAGAAAAAATAAACAAGACCTTGCCTTTAAAAAAATATTAATAGAACAGGAACAGGACAATTATGTAGATTATCGCTTCTCCTCAAAAATGATTTCAAGAATTACCGGCCTTAGAGGGAAAGAACTTGAAAAATATAAAAAAATGTATCGCCCCACTTATTTTTTTGTAGCCACCAGCACGCTCGCCGAATTTTATGAATACATTTTACAAACTTCTTACAACTTTAAAAAACAGGAAGGAATCCGGTAAACTAACAACCCATTTTTATAATTCTGATGACTATTGTTTTTCTGGCAATCGTCTGAATGATATTAAAGTTTTTCATACCTTAAACAAATGATTTTTATTAAATTCGTTTATCATCTCCGTCAATTCCTGAAGCGATATCAAACAAAAATACCGCCTGTTAAGTAACAGCCGGATATCAAAATAAAAAAATTACAGTTCTATTTTAGTATTTGTTTATTCGAAGAATACCATACAATTTCCCGTTTTTTATGGCATTACCATCTTCATAATTTGCAGAGTCTATTTTACCTGTCTTATAAGTATCTATTTCTTTGTACCAAACATTTATAAAATGATCACTGTTATTTGCTAATTGATTTTTCGTCCATACAGCCATGGCAATATTTACTGAACTAAGGCTGTCTCTTGAAAGTTGCCAGGTTTTCATAAGAGAATCTGTGAGGCCGGCAAATGTAAACCCATCGGCTCCATTTACATACATACTATCTCCCATTGTAGAACGTACTGTTAACCGTATTACTTTTTTTGATTTTGTAAGTAAATAAGTTTCTTTCCCTTGCTTTACAGGTTGATAGTCTTTTATCTTTTTTCTGCTTACTACTACATATTTATAGCCCTTTCGGGTTAAGGTGTCCAGATTTTT
>DATKQQ010000144.1:0-6822 GCA_035532615.1 Hanamia sp. | reverse complement strand
TTAAAAACAATTTTATGAACAACGAAAATTTTCAGTATTTGACCGACAACATCAAATACATGGGCTTTGGTGAAAACCTTAAAACAGAATTGGAGAAAAACATGAACGAAGAGAAAGCGGAATTTCAATTACATTATAAGGTTGAAATGAATAAGAAGCCTTTTGAAGCTACGCTGAATTTCAAAAAATCAGATTCTACTGACATGTATTTTTTCAACAACTATCATGCTTCCCTTGAAAAAAGCAATGGCGAAAAAACGGAGCAAACTTTTTACCTCAACAAAAGCAAGGGCGTCACTTCCAAGGAAGCTTTTAATTTATTGGATGGAAGAGCTGTACACAAAAACCTCGTAACAAAAGAAGGCCAGCCTTACAAAGCCTGGATGCAACTGGACACCGGCAACAAAGACAAGAACAATAATTTTGAAGTGAAGCATTATCATGAAAACTATGGCTTTGATCTAAAGGCAGCAGTTGAAAAATTTGCCATTACGGATTTGAAAGAGCCGGAAAAAGAAAAAGCGTTAATGCAATCGCTTCAAAAAGGAAATGTGCAATCTGTAACCATTGAAAAAGATGGCAACAATCATAAAATGTTTATAGAAGCTGATCCGCAGTTTAAAAAAGTGAACCTCTATGATTCCAATATGAAATTAGTTTCAAAAGAATCAATAGAGCAATATAAATCTGTTGGTCATACAGATGCAAAGGACACTAAAGAAGATATAGCAAATGATAAAAAAAAAGAGTTGAAACAGGAAATTAAGCCTGATAAAAATAAATTGGAAAAGAAAAATAATAACAGCCTTTTGCCCAAGAAAAGGGAAAGAACCAGAAAAGG
Source organism: Hanamia sp. (assembly GCA_035532615.1). Taxonomy (GTDB): domain Bacteria; phylum Bacteroidota; class Bacteroidia; order Chitinophagales; family Chitinophagaceae; genus Ginsengibacter. Next base: position 5,981 of record DATKQQ010000144.1, on the reverse strand, counting down.
TTTAGGGGTATCTTAATACAACCCTAAACCAATTTTAATATCAAAAATAGCATCATGAACATTCAGAATATAGCAGCATTAGGAGAGCAGTTACAATCATTGGGGTTTGAAAATACAGGTTATTCCCTATTGAAAAGAATCTGCTTTAAACCAGTTAACTTTTTTCTTTCACATAAAGTTGAAAAAGGAAAAGATCAGTTATCTTTTAATTTATTTTTTGAAAAAGAAAATAAACAAAATGTTTATGTATTGATGCATTATGATGCTATTCTTCAAAAGGAAATGCCAATGCCTGATGCGACAATTAACGGCATCAATACTGCCACTCTGGAAAAGCGAATGGCAGAAATAGATTGGAAGAATGCCTTTGACTTTGATACAACAAAACAATGGAGTTTAGGCGATAAAGAAAGCTGGAACAACGAGCAGAAAATTGAATCTGTAATAGAATATCTATGTGAATTAGAAAAGACTGAGGAGGGGAGAGCAATTGCAGTAAGCTTAAAACTCAAATATTGGGCTGGTACACCATACCAGGAGTTGTTTGGTAATATCAGCCCTTTAAAAAATAAATTGGAAGTAAGCCAGCGCTTTTATTTTTCTGACGGGCAGGCCGGCATTTCAGCAGATGAGGCGTATCGTTTTTTACAAAACCGGTGGCTGGAGAAACAAATGCAGGCAAAGAGTAAACAGAAAGATGATGCAGATTCAAAAGGAAATCATGCTAATGAACAGGAACCGGCTGGCTCTGGCTTGTTGAGGAAGAAAAGAATTAGTAAAAGAAATGCTGTAAAAAACAATAAGTAATCTGTAAAAGAACATATGCAAATGTTTGAACCATTAACAGTGTTTTATGAAGCGATTGCCGATGATGCAAGGATTGGTACTACTCATATCAGTCTTTACATGGCTTTATTGCAGCAATGGAATTTAAATGGCGGAATGAATCCAATTATCATAGCAAGAGTAACTATTATGAAGGCTGCAAAAATAAATGCACGTTATACCTATAATAAGTGCATGAACAATCTGCAGGAGTATGGATATATAACTTATTTGCCTTCGTCTAACCCTTGCAGCAGTAGTACTGTTTTTTTAAAGGGATTGTGAAAATGAAAATTTGTGTGTATGGAAAAGAATGTATCAGTACCAATTTTAATCCCATTTGAGCCGGAAGAGTTCTGGACTCAAATCAGGCTAATAATTAGAGAGGAAGTGACCAGAAATAAAAAGGAACAGCCGGTATTTGCCTCAATATTGGAGACTCCTGGCCTTATTGAAAAGCCGTTATTTAAAATGCAGGAAATCTGTTCTCTTTTTAAAGTCACCAAACCTACCATTTACGACTGGATAAAGCATGGAAAATTGAAAAAAGTAAAGATAAGGTCGAGGGTATATTTCCTGGGTAGTGATATCAGGCAGTTGATGCAAGTATGAGCATTCAATGTAAGCAGTGTAAAAGCACTACTTTTTTTGTGCGGAAAACATCAACTTGGCTCAATCCCAGAAAATCGTACCTTTATAACGTTAATTTATCAAGCTAGATAAAGTAAGATAAAGACAAGTAAAGTTCTTCGTAAAATTGGGTTATTATAGACCAAAAAATAGACCGCAAAAAGCAAAACCCGCTTTGGTAGCGGGTTTTAACCAAATTGAAGCGGACCGGACGGTTCTTTTTTGTCACGTTTGATTCTAAAATAAATTCCATTCGAAAAAAATATCCTTCCGGTGATTCTTAAGTATTCAAAGTTTTTTGAAGATTTAAAAATAAGCATGGCTACCTCACAGAATCTTTGACAACGCTTGCGCTAAGATGGGCAGAAAGAAATTTTAAAATTAATTCATCTGTACTACCTGGTATGCATCTTCTCCGTTATATGAAACGGGTTCGTAATAAGTATTGTTATAAAAAAGATAGATTTCGCCATTTATATTCTGTTGAGTGGCTCCGTCGGGAATATCAGTAACTATTGCTCCTATTGGCGCAACTACTACTTGGTAGCCCTGATCAAGACCAATATAAAAAGTACCTCCGTAATAATAATAATAATCATTGTCCAATTGTACCGTTTCATATCCATCGGGTAATGAGCCAACAACAGCTCCTATGGGAGCCGATACAACAGTATATCCGCCGGATATCGGTTGGTAATAAACACCCTCGTCATAATAATACTCCCGGTTAGCAAGTGAAAATATAAAAGCATCACGTGCCAGGGCCGCTGCAATGAAACCAATTGGGTGCCATGAAGGGCCCCAGTTGGAAGGATGATAAGGATGATAAGAATAAGGATGAGATTGTATATTGCTGGAATGATATACGTTTGCATTTTCATGAACTGTAGTGCTTCTATGCACCTTTGCTTTTGCATTTTCAATAACGGGTGCAACAGGACGTGGTGCTACAGGGCGTGGTGCAACGGTAGTAGGGCGGTTAGAATTACGGTTGCCAAAATTCTGGCTGCCGCCATTAATACTCCTGCTTGGTGGTTGTGCTGCCGGACGATTAATGGCAGGAGAAGCCGCAATATGGCTCTGTGGTGCAGGCGCAAACTGCCTAGGTGGTTGTGCTGCCGGACGATTAAAAGTAGGAGAAGCCGCAGGACGGCTCTGAGGTGCAGACTGCCTTATGCTGCCGCCGCCGCCTGTCATAGTAGGATGGCTAAACCGCTGTGCGGAACTTACTTGCGGCATACTTACCCCAACTATTATTAATAAATAAATAACAACTGAAAATTTTATTTTAAAAGGAATTATCATGACTGAATATTATGGGATATAAAAAATTATTTTCTTTTAGAAACCGGAACAAATTTGATCTTGATTGCATTTGGCGGCACATTAAATTTGAATATGGCATCCGGAAAAACAGGATTGATCTTCCAATCGGAATAAACGGCTTCATATTGCGGGTTCAATTCTTTTTTAGTATATACTATTACCATTTTTAGTGGCAGATAAAAAGCATCATCGGATATCCAGAATTGGAAAGTTTTATTACTTGTTGTTCCGGCAATATGAAAACAATCTTTACCGCCGACCTTGGTAATACCGAGATAAATAAGATTTTTTGCATCAGCTAAAATATCATCCACAAAACCCGGGTACAAAAAATCCGCACCAGGAAAAAATATACCATATTGTTTGTTCACGGTATCTATCATACCGACGGTTGTAGGAAGTGTTTCTATTTGAGCATAATGATTTCTGTTAGCGGAGTAATAAGTAAGTGTTTGACCATTATAATAGAAATCCCGGCTTCCCTTATCCCCTGTGGAACGGATCAGCAATTCATTAGGCCCCTGTAGATATACCTGCGATTCATTAGAGCGTTTGACGAGCCCCAGTTGCAGGTTATGAACATCATAATTTGCATTAACCGTAACACTACAGGAAGTCAAATCGCCTATCGTGGCACTCATATTGTCAAGTATAGAAACAGCTACTGTATCAATGGTAGATGACTGCGCTTTAATATGAGTAGTAAACCCACAGATAAGAATAATCAGAAATATTTTTTTATTCATGGAGATTCGATTTAAAATATACTTATGTCAAATGTACAGTAATTAATGCAACCTAATTTTTTTAAGAAAAAGTGTTCAATCCGATATCCGCATCCTTTTCTCCAAAGGTTTCCTGGTAGAATGATAAACAAAAATTAGATTGGATTGAAGCACAATTACGACTACCTCACAGGATCTTTGCTAAAAAACTTACGCTAAAATGGGGATTAGAGGGGGTAATTCACATTTTAAACACAATGGAAAGGAAAAAGGGTTTTATCTGAATTATTTAAACAAAAAAATGTTCCTTTTTGGAACACTCTTTTATAACACCCCAGTAAATAATTAAGCAGTTGGTTTTTGATCGTAGTGATCTATTATTAAATATTGTTTTTGTTTTTTTACAATTTTTTGGTTTTAGAACTTTTTTGTTTTGCTTTCTGATACAAAGATGCATCGAATTTGAAACTGTTGTTTTCTGATTTCGTTGAATTGATTTATTCTTTCGGCGAAATGCGATATTTAGTCGGTTTCCTTTTATTGGCTACCTAGGACTTGCCACAAAATGGGCAGCAAGAAATAAATGGTTTTTTCTATTTTTATTGTTGCATAGTTGGGAATGTTAAACGGAAATAAAATTGGATTGAAACACAAGCATGGCTACCTCACAGAATCTTTGCTACGAAGCTTGCGCTAAATGGGATGCTTTTGTTTCTTATTTTTCGTGTCGATTTTTGCAATATATCGGTCATAGAAAGCTCCTGTTCCTTTTGCATCTATTCTTCCAACAATTACTTGTACTGAACTTTTACTTATGTCACTGCCAGGCTGCAAATGCACATGTTCTCTTGCCCCAATAGGAAGGTCAGTTATATCGTCTTGATTTAGATCAGCAAGTCGTGTCAAAAGTTTCGCAAAGGATTTAAGCCCTTCGGGGTTACCGTGAATTAATATGTCTTGCCATTTTGTTATTTCACCTTCAAACTCATCTTCATTATCTGCAACAAATATGTCCAAATGTCCAGTGATTCCTGATTTGTGTTTTTTCATTGTTACGTTAAAATATAAAAATTAATTGTTAGCATATTTGGTCTTTGCAAAGTGACAAAGTTTTAGGGCCTACAGCAGGTGGGAAAATAGAATTCCTTCCACCCGAACCTTTTTCAAATTTATAATTAAAAGTTCATTGTTACTACTATCGCTGAACAAAGTCTTTTCAGCCATAGGCTTCCAATTAGCAGATCATTCACTACCGGGGGTCAGTAAACCAGGAAATAAACCGTTTTTCTATTCTTATTGTTGTATAACTGTGAATGGTAAACGAAAAATAGAATTGGATTGAAGTACAAGTATGGCTACCTCACAGAATCTTTGCTACAAAGCTTGTGCTAAAATGGGTTTTGTCTTTAGGAATGTATCTGTCGTAGAAGTCACCTGTTCCTTTAGCGTCAAGTCTCCCAACAATGACTTCAATTGAACTATTAGACAATTCAATACCTGGTCTTAAATGATAATGTTCTCTTGCTCCAATTGGTAAGTATTTATCATCTACTTTTTCTTGGTTTAGTTCTGCAATTTCTATGAGCAGGTTAGCAAAGGATTTTAGTCCTTCTGGATTTCCGTGAATTAGTATTTCGTCCCATTTTATTATTTCATCATCATCTTCGTCTTCATTATGAGAAATGAATATGTCTAATTGTCCTTCAATTTCGTTTCCTTTTCTATGTTTATATTTCATTGCTATTTCTATTGTCGGATCGGTTCTGCAAAATCACACATAATGGCCACGCATTTATGCAGGCCTGAAATTATTATTCCTTTCCGCCCGAACCGTTGCCAAATTTATAATTAAAATTTCATTGTTACTACTATCGCTGAACAAAGTCTTTTCAGCCTGGAGTCCCCAATTAGCAGATCATTCACTACCGAGGGCCAGTAAACCAGGAAATAAATCTTTTTTCTATTTTTATTATTGTGTAACTGTGAATGATAAACGAAAATAGAATTGGATTGAAACGCAAGCATGGCTACCTCACCCAATCTTTGCTATAAAGCTTGCGTTAAGATGGGGGCTTATTGTGTGCGTTTACTCTCTTTGATGAGATTTCGGTGGAACAAATTTTATATTGGGTGATGACGGCAGATCTTTTGGCGGTGGCGGTAAATTATACGAACTTATCTTTTTTAAAGTGTCAATATATGCTCCAATTGAGAAACTGTCAATTTTGTTCTCTTGTGACTTAAAAATTATTGTGTCAAGCAAGGAAGTTAAGAATAGGATATTTTCAGGCGTACGTGTTGACGAATTAATATATTGAATTTTAGTTCTGCGTTTGCCAATAATTTTATAATCCAAGAGGTATGTAAATCCATCATAGACCAGCAATGGTGTGTCTGGCATTCCATCTTTTCTTATTTCTGGGAAATATTTATTTTCAAGGAGTATTGAATCAATTACTTTTCTAATAGAGTCGC
>DATKQQ010000143.1:0-18213 GCA_035532615.1 Hanamia sp. | reverse complement strand
ACATACATGCAAAACTATCTAAACGAATTTTGTTATAAATTTAACCGGAGAAAGCAGGGGAAAGATTTGTTTCATAGTTTTCTAAACGTAGCAACTTTATACTCGTGGTATGCACCTTGCACTTAAATGCGGATAGTCATTAAATATTTCTTTTAATAAATGATATGCCATGAAAAAAATATTAGTTCTCGGTTTAGTAATCTTTGGATGCTTTCCAGTTGTAGTTAGTTCACAAAATAAAGATGTCGTAAACAGCACACATAGTAAGACTTTCGAGTATTTTGTTGCTCCTGTAGGTCCACAAAACCCCCGCAACAGTGAAGCAGCAATCGTTCCTTTGAAAAATGGCTCACTATTACTTGGATGGACCGATTTTTATGCGGGTAAAGGCGCTGATGACGCACCTGCACGTCTCTCTGGGAAAATATCAACCGATGGAGGTCGTTCGTGGGGTAAAAGATATACCCTGGTCGAAAATGATGGAGGTTGTAACGTAATGGAGGTCAATTTTTTGAGGTTGCTTAATGGCGATCTTGCGCTTTTTTATTGTCAGAAAAACACACAGTCAACGGATTGCCGCATAATGATGCGTACTTCATCTGATGAAGGAAAGACCTGGGGCAATCCTAAACAGTTAAGCTCTTCAGGCAAATACACAGGCCTTACGAACGGAAGATCAATACGGCTTCGTTCAGGCCGCATACTGCTTGAAGCCTATGAAGGTGGATATTGTTATTGTGTTATTTCAGATGATGATGGAAAAACATGGCGCGATAGCGAGCGTATTAAGCCAGCCGCTGGTAAAGCCTATGAGAATGCATGTATTGAACTTAAAGACGGCAGGGTGCTGATGCTCATGCGCACAGAATTGGGCGGACAGTTTAAAAGTATTTCTTCTGATGGTGGCAAGACCTGGAGCGATCCTGTAATTACTGACCTTGTTGGTTCTGCTGCTCCAGTATCTATAAGTCGTATTCCTAAAACAGGTAACTTACTGGCGATATGGACACATAATCCTGGTAAAAGTAAACGTAACCCACTTACTTCTGCCATATCTAAAGATGAAGGAGAGACATGGAGTGACTTCCATAATCTTGAAGACGCACCTGATGGCGCATGGGCTTATCCTGCAGTTACATGGATAGGGAACCATGCACTCGTTACCTACTTAAACTATAACCCTACAGGAGGAATATCTCTTAAACTTAAGAAATTGCCAGTGGAATGGTTCTATCAATAAATACCATCAAGAATAATGAAAAAATTTGTCTTTTATTTATTAATACTCCTTACCTCTGGTTGCAAAAGCATATTGATTAATAAAAGTAATGAAGGGAGACAGGGCAAAGAAGATGTCCTTCAGCTACTCCTAGGCCTCAATAACCTCCGTAATAGTGAGAGGGATTCTATTACTTTAAAAGATGGTAAAATACTTATTATTTATAGCCATTTTTCGGGTACATCCCTGAAGCTGTTGGGCAGAGCCTGCTGGAGATCAATTGAATCGTGTTTTTTTACATTGAGTGAACGGAGCCGTTGTCTCCAGTGTAGGGTGATCTTTCTTTCTGACAACGGCGATAGATATCCGGTTTTTGATAGCGTCGCTATAGCCTTAAATGATCAATAATAAAGCAGGGTAGAATTTGTTAAAAAATTAAAATTGAATAAAAATATTTTATTATGAAATCAAAGATAACCATTATTGTTTTCTTATTGTGGACTGTTTACAGTTGTAAGGCACAAAACAGTGATAAGAATACAACAAATAGAATTACTTCTGCTGGAAAAATTATCTCAACCGGCTATTGGGTCCCTGATAAAGTGCAGGAGATCAAAGGTTTAAAACACGGGCCTTTTATACGGCTTGCGGATGGCAATGTTCTCACAGCAGATGGTAATCAAACTTATATTAGTCGGGATGAGGGAAGAACCTGGTCGGCGTATTCACTGATAGCTGATACCGCAAAATTTACAATTAGCGTCGGTGCTCTTATTCGTACAAGAAAAAATGTGATTATCCTCTCTTTTTCGAATTTGAAAGAAAAGGCTAACTGGAACTGGCAGAAAGATATTCATGACTCCCCGGGATCGGTTTTACCTACTTATGCCGTTCGAAGTATGGATGGCGGGAAAACATGGGAAGCTCCTGAAAAACTTCATGAAGAATGGACAGGAGCTAACAGGGATATGATTGAAACAAAGGATGGAAGCATTGTATTTACTTCCATGATCATGAGGCATCACCCCGGCCATCATACTGTACTGACTTATACCAGCAAAGATGAAGGCAAAACCTGGACAGCCAGCAACATTATAGATTTGGGTGGATCAGGTAGCCATTCCGGTGTGATGGAATCTACCTTGGTTCAACTTAAGGATGGCCGCCTATGGATGCTTTTACGCACCGACTGGGGGGATTTCTGGCAAACATTTTCGGACGATGACGGGATAACCTGGAAAGAAACAGGTCCTACAAATATCGATGCAAGTTCTTCGCCAGGCATGATTAAGAGATTGAAAAGCGGGAGGTTAGTATTAGTATGGAATAGACTTTTCCCGGAAGGCCAGATGGAATACCCTTTACAAAAGGGGGACGGAAATTTGTCAGACCTGCCTACTAATTGGCAACGGAAGGAATTGTCTATTATGTTTTCGGATAATGATGGAAAGAATTGGAGTAAGCCTGTGGTTATTGCTAAGGTTACCAAAAAAGGGGCACAATTATCTTATCCATTTATTTTCGAAGCAAAACCGGGGGAATTATGGATTACCACAAGTTTCGGGGGTGGTCTCGGAATTAAGTTGTATGAAAAGGATTTCATCGTCCAGTGCCGGTAAGAACTTAAAAGCTGATTGTGATAATACAGAACCGTGGAAAGTATGGATTACAATGGGTTTAGAAGTGAGAATTAAATTGTTTGAAAAGGATTTTCTTTAAAATAACTGTTCTGGAGCGAACGGCGGGGATTCAATAGTATTCTTTTCTGTAAAGTAAACAGCGATGCACTTAAACAAATATTCAAGAAGGAAATTTATTGGAATCTCTTCTGTTCTGGCAGGGGTTCCGGGTACCGTTTTGGCTCTTATCCGTCAATCAGCTGATGGGAAAGCATCTGCTGGCAAATTGAAGGTCAATTTTCAATCGGTTGAAAATGTACCTGACCTGCAGAGAATAGCTTTGCTTCTGAAACAGGATAAGCCTTTGAAATGGTTGTTTACTGGTGACAGTATTACTGCCGGCGTGGAGCATACACACGGCTACCGGTCCTACTCGGAAATTTTTGAGGAATGCATCCACTGGGAATTGAAAAGGTCACGTGATGTGGTGATCAATACTGGAATCAGTGGAAACACAACCGTAGACATCCTGGAAGATTTCAACTGGAGGATTGAACAGTTTAAACCTGAGACAGTTTCGCTAATGATAGGAACTAATGATTGTGCAAGAAAAGAAATGACCACAGAGATATTTGAAGAAAAGCTTAATATTTTATTAGATAAGATCAGAGGAATTGATGCTATCCCAATCTTACATACTCCTAATGTTATAATTAAGAAGTATGCTTCGGAGAGGACTGATTTACCTGAATATGTCAAGGCGATTCAAAAGACTGCTGAGAAGAAAAAAATAATCTTAGTTGATAATTATGCGTATTGGGAAGATGTAATAAAAAATTATTCGGGAATAAATGTCTTTGACGAATGGCTAAACGACCCTCTTCATCCGAATGGAAGGGGCCATAAAGAAATTGCTCGTTTAATGTTTAAGGAACTTTTCATTTTTAATTTAAATGACGCGACTTGCGGGGGTAAATATTATGAAGGAAAACACTGATACAATTAAAAGCTTTTGCATAGAAGCGAAGAATCCGGGGCCACATATATTGTTGGCGGCAGGAGTGCATGGTGATGAGTACGAACCTATGTTAACAGCTCTGGAATTAATACGTGAGCTACCTGAAATATTAATTTCAGGTTGTGTAACGATTGTTCCAATAGTAAATGTCACCGCTTACCGTGCGAGTAGCCGTTATGGGGAAGATAATCTGAATCTGGCGCGGATATGCCCTGGAAAGCCTGATGGATCTGTTTCTGAAAGGAATGCTTCCGAGATAAGTACATTGATTGAAGAATCAGATTATTTGGTAGATATGCATACAGGTGGACTTGTACAAAATATTTACCCTATGGCTGGGTTTACGTTGCACCTTTCTCCGGAAATACTTGATAAGCAAAGAGAATTGGCATTAGCTTATAACATGCCTGTAATTTGGGGGACTGATCATCATCCAAATGGTAGAACTCTTTCAGTAGCGCGCGATGCGAATATTCCTGCAATTTACCTTGAATATGGAGGTGGTTCAGGAATTAGGTATGAAGTGGTAAAAACTTACAAGCAAGGATTCATAAATGTTTTAAAATCTTTGAATATGGTACAAGGACTGGCAAAAATTATATCTGAAAAAGATCGGTTTTGGGTTGAAGATTCCAGGCCAAACAGTGGCTATTTTGAAGGGAAAATGCCTTCTCCTTTAGATGGAATTTTTGTATCAGATAGTACACCTGGTATTCAAATTAAAAAGGGACAACGGTTTGGTAGAATTGTTGACCCAAGTACTGCTGACTCTACGGACATACTTGCTGAAATAGATGGGCTTGTATTGTCAGTGCGGGTTTCGGTTCATGTAAAAAAAGGGGACGCGTTAGGATCAATACTGCCAATTATTGAACCAGGAAAAGTAATTATTAATTGAAAGATAATAATCTTCTATTGAATAAATATTGAACTAATGAAAAATAAAAAAGTAGTTATTATCACTGGTGCAGCAGGAGGAATTGGATTTGCTACTGCGAAAAAATTTGCAGAAAAGAATTTTTGTATTACGTTGGCAGATATCAACCACGATGGATTAAATAAAGCAGTTGACCTTTTAGAAAAAGAATACCATGCCGAATGCCTAGTCTGTCATGGAAATTTAGAAGACATTAATTATATAAAAAATATTGTCGACCAAACAATCCAAAAGTGGGGCAGGATAGACGTTTTGGTGAATAATGCTGTTTGGCGTACAATAGGAACGCTGCGTACCATTTCTCTGGAAAATTGGGAAAAAGCACTTCGGATCAATTTAACTGCTCCGGCATTCTTGGCAAAGTACGCTGCCAGCACTATGGAAGAAAATAAAATACCAGGAGTGATCATTAATATGTCCAGTGTAATGTCACAAAGCGCAGGTGGTAATAGTCCTGCCTACATTGCCTGCAAGGGTGGTATTGAAAGCCTTACTTATGAGCTGGCAGTTTTGTATGGCCCAAAAGAAATAAGAGTGATATCAATCAATCCGGGTAACATTGAAACCAATCTTAGTGATAATGATTATAAAGATGGATCAGGCAATAATGTAAGTGAAGTGCTAAAAAATCACATGAACTATAATACCCCTCTTCAAAGAGCTGGTAATCCCGGAGAAATAGCCAATGTCTGTTATTGGCTTTCCTCTGACGAAGCTTCATTTGTGACAGGCACATCGATACTTGTGGATGGAGGTTTCTTCCACAACTTGGATTCTTATAAAATAAAAAATCTTAAAAACCCTAAAGAATTTTAAAATGAAAGGTATCTGGAAATACTGTCACCTGCTGCCTCATATAGAAGAGGATGCTAAATTAACTTTGGGTGAAGGGAATACACCGCTGGTAAAATCCAAACAGTTAGGGAAACTACTGGGTCTTGATAATTTATATTTTAAGCTTGAAATAGTTAATCCTTCAGGTTCTTATAAAGACCGGTTTGCGGTTTGTGCTATCGCAGATTTGATTCAGAAAAATTCCGGGATTTGTATTGCCACTTCGAGTGGTAACACAGGTTCCGCTCTAGCTGCATATTCTGCTGCCGCGGGAATAAAATGCTACCTCGCTATTGTAGATGGAGCACCCGTAGGAAAGATACAGCAGATGCAGGTGTATGGCGCTGAAACTTTAATGATAAAAGATTTTGGGATAGATCCTAATATTACTATTGAAGTTGCGAATGGATTAAATGAGATTGCTCGAATCCAGGGCATTCCTGTTCATATAAGCGCCTATCACTATAGCCCTTTAGCAATGGCTGGTGTCCAGACGATTTCTTATGAAATCGCTGAGGAAATTCCAGCATTCAATGGACATATATTTTCACCGGCAGGCGGCGGTGGATTAACTTTTGCAATCATAAAAGGATTTAATAAATGGAAGGAAATTAATCCTCAATTTAAAATTCCAAAGATACATTGTGTACAACCGGAAGGAAATGATACCATCTCCGGCCCACTTAGAAATGGATTAATTAATGCACATGCAGTTTCTAAAAGCCGTACTTCTATAAGTGGGTTGCAGGTTCCCAATGTAATTGATGGTGATGAAGTGTTAGCTGGATGCAGAGCTACTGGCGGCACCGGCTACACAGTAACTGATGATGACGTTTATGAATGCCAAGAAAGTTTAGCAAAAATGGAAGGAATCTATTGTGAACCTGCAGGCGCAGTAGCACTTGCCGGCGTTTTAAAGGCGGTTAAAAATAGAGAAATAGATAAGAAAGATGATTTAGTTTGCTTAGTCACCGGTCATGGTTTCAAAGATCCGGTGTCAGCATCAAAAATTTCGAAGAAATCAAGTGGCAATTATTTTAATACTGCAAACGAAACCTTTCAATACATTAAATCTCAAATAAAAAATAAATAGAACCAATGAAAGAAAAATTTAAAGGCCTGTGGCCGGCAATGTTTACGCCTGTTGATGATGATGAAGAGCCAGCGTATAACGAAATTGAAAAATTAGTTGAATTATTCATCTCGCAGCAAATGGACGGTTTGTACATCCTTGGATCTACAGGTCAGGGTTTGCTCTTTACAGAGAATCAGCGGAAAAAGGTAACTGAAGTAGTAAGTAAAACATCTGCAGGAAGAATTCCTATTATTGTTCATGTAGGTTCGCTCACTACTTCGGAATCCATACGGTTAGCGCAGCATGCGGAAAAATGCGGCGTTGATGGAGTTTCTTCTGTGCCACCCATTTATTATACAGGAAATGCAGACACTACATTAGAACATTATAATAAGATTGCAGGATCTACCAGCCTGCCTTTTTTCCCTTACCAATTAGGAGATAATTCCATTCCGGACGATGTGCATTCTTTCATAGACAGATTGCTGAAAATTCCTAATATAACCGGAATGAAATTGACCACTAATCAATTATTGAATATCAGTGGTATTCATAATTACGCCGAGGGTCAGCTAAGACTTTTCAGTGGCTCTGATGAACTATTTTGTCATGCGACTCTTTGCGGAACTGTGGGTGCTATTGGTACTTTTTATAACATCTGGGGAGCCGAATGTAAATATGTGATGTCCGAGTTCGTGAATGGGAATTATAAGTTGGGTAAGAAGTTTATGTTGTCCTTCCAGAAAATAATCCAATTTGTTTTACCCAACGCGTGGCCTTTTTTTAGAAAAGCGATGTTGTTAAAATATAATATTGATATCGGACCGACAAAGGCGCCTCTGGGAAACACCCAAAAGGAATGGAAGAATAACGAAGTGCAGGAAATAATAGAAAAAATCGAATCGGTTGCAGGGCTAAACATTCATATTTAAAAAAGAAAATAATAAAAAATAACAGCGAAATTATGGTAACAAAGATAGTGATAACCGGTAAGAACGTGCCTCAAAGCCATTTACCTTTTTCACCCGCAATTCAATCTGGAGATTATGTTTTTATTTCGGGACAGGCGTCCACAGATAGCGAAGGGAAAATTGTTTCCGGGATTTTTGAAGAAGAATGCAGGAGGTCATTTGAGAATTTGAAAGCCATATTGGAGGCTTCAGGCCTTGGCTTTAAAGATGTCGTCCAGGTACGTAATTATGTTGGTAAGCAAGAATATCTCGTGTCATTCAATAATATTTATAAAGAATTTTTTAGTGAGCCCTATCCGGCAAGAACAACCCTGATAGGTTGCCTGGGAGACTTACTGAAATTTGAAGTGGATGCGATTGTTCATACTAAAGAAATTAAATTATGCCATTAAGAATAGCCATATTGGGAATTTATCATGAAACCAATACTTTTTTGGATAAGCCAACCACATTGCCTGATTTTAAAAAGGGACATTGGTTATTTGGGAATGATATAATCCGGGAATATAAAGATGCCTATCATGAGGTTGGAGGAATGATAGAAGTTCTGAATCAGGAAGGAATCGAATTGGTGCCTGTTATGTACGCTGAAGCAACTCCCGGTGGAATAATAACCTCAGAAACCTATAACGAATTATTGCAAAAAATGGTGGAGAGGCTTGAAAGCATCTTGCCTGTTGATGGTTGCCTTGTTGTGCCTCATGGCGCTGCGGTCAGTGAAACTTTTGCAGATATGGATGGCAATTGGCTGAGTTTGTTAAGAGAAAAAGTTGGAAAAAATATTCCTATCGTTGGCACGATTGATCCACATGCGAATGCTAGTCCATTAATGGCTGCATCCACTGATGGACTTATTGCCTATAAAACCAATCCCCATATAGACCAGCGCCGGGTAGGAAAAGAAGCTGCAGGTATGCTTATTCGTTATCTTAAAAAAGAAATAAAACCATCACAATTTTTATTTCAAATTCCATTAATAATTAGTATTGAGCAACAATATACCGGAAAAGATCCCTGCAAAAGCTTGTATGATTACGTCGCACGATTAAGCGAGGAAAAAGATGTATTGTCCATAAGCATTGTCTTAGGTTTTCCTTATGCTGATGTAAAAGAAATGGGGACTTCGGTAATTGTGATAACAGATAATAATAAAAACATGGCCTTTTCCATTGGCAAAAAAATAGAAAGTTATATTATTGAAAACAAAGAAACATTTGTTGGAAATAAAAAAGACATCTCATCTGTTTTGCCATTAATAGCTGATAGTAAAAAACCTATTCTGATGCTTGATATGGGAGATAATGTAGGTGGCGGAGCCTTGGGCAATAGTACTTTTTTATTGGAAGCATTAGAACAATTTGGGAATTGTAAATCTTTTATTTGTCTTTACGACCCGGAAGCTGTAAAGCAAGCATCACAATATAGATCTGGGGATTCTTTCGAAATTAATATATCAAACAGTGAAGATGGCTCAGGGAGTTTTGTCATTAATGTAACTCTTGTTGAGACAAGTGAAGGGAAGTTTAAAGAAACAGAACCCCGGCATGGGGGCCAGGTAAATTTTGATATGGGGAGAATTGCTGTAGTATTAACAGAAAAGGGAAATACAATTATGCTAACTTCCTTACGTGCTTTTCCTTGCAGTCTTCGGCAGCTAACTTCTTTTAATATTCTTCCTGCAAATTTTGACATTATCATTGCTAAAGGAGTTAATGCGCCTATTGCAGCTTATCAATCGGTTTGCAGGACTATAATCCAGGTGAATACTCCCGGAGTTACCAAGGCCGATATGACACTTTTTAAGTATAGTAACCGGCGAGTGCCTTTGTTTCCATTTGAAAGTTAACAATATGATCCAACAACACAAATATCAGGAAGGCTATAAGGTAGAAAAAATAGCTTCGCTTCCCTTTTATACGGAAGGGCCCGCGACAGACATTGAAGGGAATATTTACTGCACCACCCTTTCGGGGGGAACTATTTTGAAAATTGACTCCGAAAATAACATAACCGAATGGGCCCACTCAGGCTGCCCGAACGGGCAGATCATTTTGCAAGGAGGCGATCACCTGGTTTGTGATGTTAAACTGGCGGCGGTAACAAGATTTGGCAACGATGGCAGATTTTTAAAAAATGAAATCCAAAAATATTGTTCAGATAAAGAATTTTCTTGTCCCAATGACCTGGTAACAGACAATATAGGTAATCTGTATTTTACAGATTCAGTGAGAAGGAAGGGTAAAATTTGCTATGTCGGTATTGATGGCCTACAAAGTATTTTATTGGAAGAACTGGATTACCCGAACGGAATTATATTATCTCATAACCAAAAGATACTTTATGTCGCCGAAAGTTATCAGAACAGGATTTTAAAAATTGAATTGGAAAGGCCGGGTAAGACTAGTAAAGTTCATGTATTTGCGGAGTTACCGGTACACTCTTCTGGAAAAAAGGAAAATAATTTACCGGATGGGTTGGCGCTGGATCATAATGGAAATATATGGGTTGCACATTACGGTATGCAATCGGTACATCAATTATCTCAAGGTGGTCAGTTGTTGGTCTCAATAGATGTAAGAATGCCGTTAATAAGCAATTTATGTTTTGTTGACCATCAAACTATTGTGGTCACCGGCGGATATGGTGAACCGGGACCCGGAGGGCTCTTCAAGATATTTTTGAGTTGAACGATTTTCATTAAAATAATAAAACTTGTATGAGGTATTCAGAACTATATGGCTATAAAATATCCAAACTTACATTGGGAACGGTGGCTCTCGGGATGAGTTATGGTATTTCCAATGAGAACGGTAAGCCAGAAAGAACGAACAGTTTGGCACTCATCTCTTCTGCAATAAAAGAGGGAATTAATACGCTGGATACTGCCAGAACTTACGGGGAAGCCGAACAGTTGATAGGAGAGTTTCTGGAAAAGAGCACGGCCAATTCATCTGTAAACGTAGTGAGCAAATTTAAGATCAGTCCGGAAAATTTAAATAATAAAGATAAAGCGCGGGCAGAAATTTTTAATAGTGTTCGTACTTCGGCCCGGTCTTTAAATGTATCTGTTTTGCCAATAGGTTTATTTCATATGAACCGAAATCTTCCCATGGACAAGGTTCTTAAAATCTTGCCACAGATAATCACTGAGTTGAAAGATGAGGGGCTGATTGATCTGGCCGGAGTATCCATTGATCATCCAGATGAAGCAAAATTATTTTTGGATCATATGGAATTTGAGGCAGTCCAGGTGCCTGTAAACCTGTTTGACAGAAGGGTAATAGAAAATGGAATGATAGACAGAATGCACGCGGAAGGTAAGATTGTTTTTGCGCGGAGTGTATTTCTGCAAGGCCTGTTTTTTATGAACCCTCTGGGATTAAGGGGTAACTTGAGAAAAGCGGCGCCCTATATTGAGGCGTTACAGCGGATGGCAAAGGAGACCAATAGGAGCATCGCCGAGCTTGCTTTTTCTTTTGTAAATGGCCTAAAGGGTGTTACCAGTATTGTTTTCGGTGCGGTGAACCAGGACCAGGTGAAGGAAAATATCAGGTTATCTCAAACTATTGGCATAAACAACCAAGTAAGGAATTTAATAAAATCTTGTTTTGACGGGATTCCGGAACAGGTAATTACACCGGGCCTTTGGTCCTTTATTTAAAATAGATGAAATGAATATTTTCAGACTTGATGATAAAATAGCTATAGTTACCGGGGGAGCCGGTTATTTTGGTAAACCCATTTCTAGTGCACTTGCGGAAGCAGGTGCAAAAGTGATCATTGGTTCCAGGGATAAGAAACATTTTGAATCCTATGCGGAAGAGTTGAAGGAGAAGGGGTGGAAAGCAGAAGGGATGTTCCTCGATCTTTCCGATGAAATGTCGATAGAGAAATTTGTAAAAAAGGTATATGAAAAATATGGTACAGTTGATATTCTTGTAAATAATGCGGTAACCAGGGAAGGCATGAAAGATCTTGAAAATTTAAATAAGGCGGATATTGAAAACACACAGCTTGTGAACACTACAGGTCTTCTGCTTATGACCAAACACGTCATAGGGATCATGCTTAAAAATGAATCGGGTAATATTATTAATATTAGCTCTATCCAGGGTGCGGTGGGGCCAAATTTTCCGGTGTATGGAAAAACGGGTATGTCCAGCCCTGTAAATTACACATTTGAGAAATGGGGCATGGTCGGATTTACTAAGTGGTTGGCCAATTACTACGGAAAGTTCAACATTAGAGCAAATTGCATAAGTCCTGGTGGGTATGGGCCTGGTATAGTCGGAAATGCAGAAAGAAGTGAATTTATAGAAAATTATAAGATGTTAACGCCATTAGGAAGGTTTGCTGAAGATGACGACATAAAAGGGCCTGTAATTTTTTTGGCGTCTGAGGCATCTTGTTATATTACGGGGCATAATCTTTTAGTTGATGGGGGATGGACAAACTGGTGAATGAACTTTTAAAACTTTAAATCAAAATTTTTAATGAGAATAAATTCGACACCTAAAAAAGCAATTCTACCCTCTGGAGCTTGGATGGTCGTAATACTTCTATCGTTGGGAGGATGTCTAAATTACTTGGATCGAATTATGATTACCACCATGAGACCATCGATTATGCACGCTATCCCAATGACTGAAGCACAATTTGGACTTCTTACCTCAATTTTTTTGTGGGTTTATGGCATTCTCAGTCCTTTCGCTGGTTACCTGGCAGATAAATTTAACAGAAGTAAGATAATTATTGGAAGCGTTTTTCTATGGTCTGCTGTTACTTGGTTAACTGCTTATTCAACAACATTTGGAGAATTATTGGCTACTAGGGTATTGATGGGATTTAGTGAGGCTTGCTTTATACCTGCAGCTCTTGCGCTTATAGTAGATTACCATCGTGATTCAACCCAATCCAGGGCTACCGGGATACTAATGGTGGGTATTATGGTAGGATCTGGGTTGGGGTTTATCGGAGGTTGGGTTGCTCAAAAGCATTATTGGAATACTATATTTATTTTTCTTGGAATATTAGGAATTATTTTTTCTGTCATACTTACAGTTACACTTCGGGATGCGCAAGAAAGACTACCTAAAGCAGATTTGAAAGACCCCAAAAAAAGATTTAATTTTTTTTCAGCTATTAAATCCTTGTTTAAATTACGATCATTTATCTTGATATTTATTGCCTGGGGCTTACTTGGAATTGTCGCTTGGCTTGTTGTAGGTTGGCTACCTACTTATTTTTTAGAAAAATTTAAACTTTCAGAAGGTGTTGCGGGTTTGTATGCCACTGGTTATTTCTATCCTGCCTCACTTGTCGGATTACTTTTAGGCGGCTACATAGCTGACCGTTGGAGCCGTAGAAATCCAAGAGCGCGGATCCTCGTTCAGGTTATAGGCATTTCAATTGCAGCTCCAAGTATTTTCTTCGCAAGCCAAACTAATATTCTTTCATTGGCTATTATATTGTTTATGATTTATGCTTTATTCAAATCCTTTATTGACACAAATATGATGCCCGCTCTTTGTCTCGTTGTAGATCCCAGTTATCGGGCAACCGCGTACGGGGTACTAAATTTTGTAGCTTGTATTATTGGAGGTGTTGGCTTATATGCAGGAGGAGTATTGCGAGACTTGAAAATAAGCTTTGGAACGATATATCAATTTGCTGCTTTGATTATGATAATAGGATTACTCCTGTTATCGCTGGTAAAGCCACGATTAAATTCATTTGTTGAATTGGCTAATAAGAAGGTTATATGACTATTTAAAATCTTCCAATTTCAAAGTATTAAATCGATTTGTTTGAGTTTTTATACTATAATTAGACTTGTTATGAAAAAAGTATTAATTTCCCAGATAGGCAAATCCTTTAGTGCGATTGGATTAGGTTGCGTAACTTTTGGTCGCGAGATCAATCAGTCAGCTTCGTTTGAATTATTAGATTTCGCAATCGAACATGGTGTTACGTTTATTGATACTGCACCGTCCTATGGATTTGGAGCTTCAGAAGAGATTGTTGGTGCTTGGCTATCAGATCGCTTTCCGACGCATAAAGGCATTTTAATTGCTACCAAAATTCAACCTCCTTATGAACCAAAACACATTTTAGATTCCGTTACTCAAAGCTTAAAACGCTTAAAAGTAGATTGTATTGATATACTATATCTACACAGATGGGATTCTACTATTGAAACCCCAAATGCTCTAAAAGCATTCGATGACTTGATAAAAGCGGGTAAAATACGGATGATTGGGGCTAGTAATATTAACGCTAAACAACTAAATGATATGCTTACAATTCAAGTTGATCATGGATTTGAGTGTCTTAAATCTGTGCAAAATAATAATAACTTTGCGGTAAGTGATATTAGTAAAGAAATTGTACAAATTTGTGTTGACCACGATATTAAAATTGTAACATATAGTCCTCTTGGAGCAGGATTTCTTACGGGTAAATATAAAAATGGTGTGGATGAGGGTACTCGTTTTTCACTAGTTAAAGAACATCAGGATATTTATTTTAATGAAACTTCTTTTCAGCGGTTTTGTAAGCTTCAAGAGGTCTCAGCCCTCACAGGCTATCCAACATCATATTTAGCACTTGTGTGGGCATTACACCAAGCACATATTACTTCTGTTCTTGTAGGGGGACGTTCTCGGGAACAACTAGAAAAAGCCTTTTTGGCCTTTGCTTTTTATGAATCTGATATTTTCAATGAACTCGAATTAAATTAATAACCTTTAAAATAAAAATATGGATTATTCTCAATCTTCACAATTACTGGAAAGAGCTAAAAAAGTATTAGCAGGGGGTGTTTCTTCAGAATTTAGGAAATACAACTATCCTCATGCTTTATTTTATACCCATGGAAAAGGAAGCCGCATCTATGATGTGGATGGTAATGAATACCTTGATTTCACTCTAAGTCAGGGACCCCTTATCCTTGGGCATTCTCACCCATATATAATGAAATCAGTTGCAGATTATTCGGCAAATGGACAGCTTTTTGCCGGGCAGCATATAAAAGAAATTGAATTAGCTGAGAAACTCAACAAATTAATTCCATCTGCAGAATTAATGCGATTTTGCCTGGACGGTTCAGAAGCGATTCAGACCGCTTTCAGGGTTTCAAGAGCAGTAACCGGTAGAAAAAAATTCTTACGTTTCGAAGGCCATTATCACGGCTGGCTTGATAACGTATGCTGGGGAATATCAACGCCTTCAAAGGAGGCTTTAGGCAGCCGAGAGAACCCAAATGTATATCCATGGACAGATGGTTTGCCTGAATATTCCAGAGAGGAATTTATTATCTTACCCTGGAATGATCTTCCATTATTAAGAAAAGCGGTAGCTGAACGACATAAAGAAATTGCAGCAATTATTACAGAGCCCATAATGTGTAATAATGGATGTATTCTTCCTGTAGCAGGATTTCTTGAAGGGCTTCGTGAGATATGTGATGAATATGATATTGCTTTAATTTTTGATGAAGTAATTACAGGGTTCAGGTTGAATCTCGGGGGAGCACAACAATATTTTGGAGTTACCCCTGATCTTTCCATTTTTGCTAAAGCCATGGCAAGTGGTTATCCAATAAGCGCTGTTGTAGGTAAACGAAAATGGATGCAAGTGATCGAAAATTCAAAAGTAATTCAAGCAGGCACAATGAATTCAAGCAATGCAACCGTAGCAGCCGCTTTGGCCACTATTGAAATACTTGAAACTGAGAATCCTTATGAACGCTTATTTCAGTTTGGAAGAAAGTTGATGGATGGCATAAAGGAAGCCGCTGCCAAAACACATCACGATTTGTTGATTCAAGGTCCCGGACCAATGTTCAACACAGCATTTACTAATTTAAAATCCGCAAAAGATTATAGAGATACATTATCATTCGATCGAACCAAATTGAGTAAGTTTATCTCGGCTATGCAGAACAATAAGATAAGAGTAATTGGTAGAGGTTTGTGGTATATAAGTTCCGCACATACAGAGGGAGACATTGATTATGCAATAGCTACGGTAAATAAAGTATTAGGTAACTTTTAAAAAACTGAATCTTTTAAATGCTACTAAAAAATTGATATCTAAAACGCCCTTTGTAACAAGTTAACATCTTCAAGCGAAACGAATTTTAGATGAAATGAATAACCATATTTGCTTGCACTTGATTGCAGCGAATTTAAAAAAAGACAAGACAATAGGGGATTCTCATTTAATCAGTAGACCCTATATAAAATACTCAGTTGAATCACCAATTTAGATTAAAATTATGAAAAATAAAGTTGTATTTATTACTGGTGCTGCTGGTGGAATCGGATTTGAAATTGGCAAACAATTCGCAGAAAAAGGTGCCACCGTAATTATTAGTGATATAAATGATCAGAAAGTTTTTGCTGCTGCAAACATTCTTAAAAATCAAGATTTAGAAGTGACTGGTATTGGGTGTGATGTAACCAATGAAGAACAATTAATTGCAGTGATAGCTGGGATTTATAAGGATTATGGACGGATTGATGTTGTAGTTAATAATGCAGGTTTACAATATGTTTCACCAATTGAAGATTTTCCCACTGATAAATTTAAGATGCTTATTACAGTAATGCTCATAGCTCCTTTTATTACGATTAAGAACACATTTCCGATTATGAAGAAACAAAGATTCGGTAGAATTATTAATGTGGCTTCGATTAATGGGCTCATTGGATTTCCTGGTAAGGCAGCCTATAACAGCGCGAAGCATGGTGTTATCGGACTTACAAAAGTAGCTGCATTGGAAGGAGCTGGTTATGGTATTACAGTTAATGCCATTTGCCCTGGTTACGTTGACACCGATCTTGTTCGTAATCAACTAACAGATATAGCAGAGCTAAAAAATATTTCGGTTCATAAAGTATTGGAAGATGTTCTATATCCACTTATTCCTCAAAAGCGTCTACTTACAGTAGAAGAAATTGCATCCTATACTCTTTATTTAGCTAGTGATAAGGCATCTGGAATAACAGGGCAAGCTGTTGTTATTGATGGGGGTTACACTGTTCAGTAACAATGATAGAATCATTACTATGTTTATTGATTCAATCCGAGTATTTATCTTAAATAAGCAGTTAAGATGGTATTTGACAAAGAGAAATAGAAAGATTAATAATGGATAAAGGGAAGCTATGGAAGTGTGTGAAAAAAATAGACTTTTTTAAAAAATATTAAATTTTATTGATACAGAAGTGAAATAGTTATACCGATTTGATAATTTGAGATATTAAAGTCGATCAGTACAAAACAATTTTTAAAAATAAACAGATCTTATGTTTTACAAAATAGCAGTATTAGGAACTGGTACAATGGGCCTGGGAATAGCACAATTCTTTGCCCAGAATCAATTAGTAGTTTTAGCTTATGATGTTAACTCGGAAATGATTTCCAAGGCTCAGAATAGATTAAAAGACCAAAAAGGCATTTACAAGTATCTTTCATTCACAACTAACCTTCAAGAAGCTGTTTCGGATGCTGATTTAATTATTGAATCAGTGATTGAAGATCTCGAAATTAAAAGACGGTTATATAGTGATATAGAATCTTTTCTAAAGAAAGATGCTATTATATCTTCAAATACTTCGACTTATCCCCTGGCATTTTTGGCATTTGGCCAATCCTTTTCCAACCGAATGATAATTACTCATTTTTTCAATCCTCCTCAACTTGTCCCTTTGGTGGAATTAGTTCAGTCTGAAGATACCTTACAGGGTTTAATCGAAGAGATTGAAGAATTTCTACGACATTTCGGAAAGGTACCAGTAGTGTTAAAAAAAGACAGCAAGGGATTTATTGCGAACAGACTTCAAGTGGCAGTCTTACGAGAGGCATGTTTTTTAGTCGACAGTGGAGTAGCTGATGTAAGAGATATAGATAGAGTAATGACGGAAGGAATAGGTCTTAGGTGGGCATTCAATGGTCCTTTTAAGATTGCGGATTTGGGAGGACTAGATGTATGGGAGAAAGTGTGTATCAATCTTCTACCCGATTTGAGCAATGAAAAACAAATTCCCGAATTAATAAAAGAAAAAGTGACAAAAGGGGAAACCGGCTTGAAAAGCGGGCATGGATTTTACAAATATGATTTCAAAAATAATGATGCCGAAAATACTTTACACGAATTAATTCAGCTTTTAAAATTAAAAGAAATGATGATCAAAAAATAGCATTGGTTTCCTTCAGAAGCTGTTTAAAAACTATTGAGCCTAATCCTTATAGCGCATAAATGCACAATTGTCATACTTGTAAAGTGATTTGCCGACTTAAAATTTGATAGTTAAGTTTTCAAGTCTTATTTGATTTTTTCTTTCTCCTCCTCAATAATCTTTTGCAATTCCTTCTCACTCGGCAAATTGATTAAATAGGGTTTGCTGATTAACTCCGAAAGCTTTGCTACATTTGGGATAGAGAATTAAAAATCAAATTCAAATGCAAGGTAATTCAAAAGGACCCTCCAGAAAGCGTGCATCAACTCCGGGATATGTGAGCCCCAATCAACTCG
>DATKQQ010000142.1:0-6830 GCA_035532615.1 Hanamia sp. | reverse complement strand
ACCATAGCCTGAGCCGCGTCTTTGATTTTTTGTTCCGTGATATCAGTATGGAAAGCATTCCAACTGTTCCAGCCCATTGGAGGGGTTTTCGCCAAATTATTACTTTCACTTTTTTTAGAATTAATAAAATGTTTTTTATTCCCTGGGTGGCCTGAAGTAAGAACCAACTGAAGAGCCAAAAGAATGGATAGCCCTGTAATTACAGGAAAAAATGAAAAGGATTTTTTTTTCATTGGAAATGATTTTTTAACTGTTTAAGATTGTGTAAATATATACATTGTTAGAAAATTCTTTCCAAAACCTTAATCAAATAATACCATTTAGAAACTTTTGAAAGTTAATTTCCCTGTATTTTTTTGAATGAACCATTTTATGCAAATGATGGATCATAATACACTGGCTGATTTTTTACGGGTAACAAACAGGTCTTAATAATTACCATCTTACTATCAAACAAAACGCAGGGCAGTTCAACTAAAAAAGAAAGACGTTTTAGAATCTCAGATAGAAAATCAATTTCGTAAAAATCAATCTTCAAAAACAGAAAATAAAAAACCTATTAATTGTTGCTATCATCTTAAAAAAGAATTTTATTGGAATATATTATAAAAGCATAATTTTAAAATTATTTTTATCAAATGAAACTAACAAATGCTTTAATTATTATTCTGTTTATTGCCTGTATTTATTCCTGTCACCAATCAACGAAAAACTTAGACGGCTCAATACCCGATGCAGCAAAGCAACAAAGCGAAATTAATTCTATGTTGGATTCTTTTAATGCCGCAGCCGCAAACGCAGACTATAAAACCTATTTTAATTTCTTTACCGACTCTGCCATTTTCACCGGAACTGACGCCACAGAAAGATGGGATAAAAAAGAATTTATGGTTTGGGCTAAACCCTACTTCGATAAAAAAAATACCTGGCATTTTACTGCTCTTCAGCGACATATTTATATTGGCCCTACCGGCACTTATGCCTGGTTTGATGAATTGCTGAATACACAAATGAAAATCTGCAGAGGTTCAGGCGTGTTAGTAAAGCAACGCGATGATTGGAAAATTGTGCAATACATTTTATCAACTACCATTCCTAATGAATTGTTGGACTCTGTTACAAAAATTAAGGCTCCCATTGAAGATAAAATTATAAAAGGGCCTACTAATAAATAAGAATAAAACATGGAGCCACAAAAATTCACCAGGCCATTTTATATTTTTTTCCTGATGATGCCCAGTGGAATCAGCCAGGGTTTTGTAACAGTTGCGTTACCGTATTTATTGACAAAAAATGGTTTTCCTGTGGCGCTGACTGCAGGCATTGTCGCCATTGGAGTTTCAGCAAATCTCTGGCGTTTTCTTTGGGGGCCCGTGGTGGATATTACATTCAGTTTACATAAATGGTTTTTGATTGGCATAGTATCGACCATTCTTACCTTGCTGTTGCTTTGCTTTATTCCTTTTACGATTAAGGAAGCGGCATTTCTTTCTCTGATCGTCTTTATATCACAGGTTGCAACAACGATCACATTATTACCCATTAATGGTATTATAGCCAAAAGTATTAAAGAAAATAAAAAAGGGGAAGCATCCGGTTGGTACCAGGCCGGAAGCCTTGCAGGTATGGGATTTGGCGGAGGCGCCGGTTTGTGGCTTGCCACTCATTTCAGTCTCATCACAGCAGGTTTGTCTTTATGTATTGCATCTCTACTTTTTGCATTGGTAATTCTTTTTATTAAAGATATACCGCATCATAAAGAAAAAACAATATTGCAGGAGATTAAAAACATGGGTAAAGATATTTTTACAATGATAAAATTTCCAGCGGCGTTGTTTGTAATAATACTCATCATGATGCCAATCAGTAGTGGTGCGATGGCCGATTTATGGTCGGCGGTTGCTAAGGACTGGAAGGTCGGCGTAAATACAGTGGTGCTTATTACGGGTTTGATTAGCGGTGTGGTAAGTGCATTGGGTTGTATAGCCGGTGGCTTTATAGCAGATAAATGGGGAGTATGGTTTACCTACCTGGGAACCGGTCTTATTTGTGCTTTAGTTACTTTTTTGATAGCTGTAATGCCCTACCAGCCTGTAGTGTATATAGTGGGTGTGCTTGCTTATGCTTTTAGTATGGGTTTAGGGTATGCAGCATTTACGGCCATCATTATTTTTGTGATTGGGAAAAGGAACGTGGCAACTAAATATTCTCTGCTGGCCTCTCTCGGTAATTTACCTGTTGTATATATGACTTCTTTTGACGGGTGGATGCATGATAAATTTAACAGCCGGTATATGCTGTCTGCTGAAGCAATTGTTGGGGCTTTTTTTGTAATTATTTTCTTCCTGATACTAAACCGTATGAAGCATAAAAATTTAATTCCATTAATTATTGAATAATGACTAAAGCAAAAGAAGATTTTTTCATGTATCGGCAGCATTATCATGAACAGGAACAAAATAAAATGGTTAGTGAAGACGAAGCACTGACAGTAAACAAATAAATAAGGCTGATTTCAAATCAAATCAAATCAAATCAAATCAAATCAAACCAAAACAAACATGTCAACAAAAAAAACAGGTGAAGGTTTAAAACGAGAATTAGGTGTTTTAGATGTTACGACTAACGTTATTAATATCACTATTGGAAGTGGTATCTTTTTAATGCCTGCTATTATAGCCGGCATGTTGGGGAATGCAAGTATCCTTGCTTATATCGTTTGCGGCTGTATGTACTTGTTAGTCGCTTTATGCTTTGCTGAAGCAAGCAGCCGCATCTCTACTTCCGGAGGTGCTTATGCCTATATTGAAAAGGCTTTCGGGCCATATTTTGGGACTCTTGCCAATGCTCTTTTGGCTATCTCAGGTATTTTAATATCGGCCGCTCTTGTGAACGGAATAGCTGATATGTTATCCGTTTCCTTCCCGGTTTTTGAACATTTTTTTTACAGGGGTTTGTTATTTGTTATTTGTTTTGGCCTTTTTGCTTATAGTAATATCATTGGTGTAAAACAAGGTATGAGGGTGGCGAAGGCCACGACATTTTTAAAAGTATTACCCCTTGTGTTATTAGTGATAGTAGGGCTTTTCAAACTCAACACCAGCAACCTTCATTGGCCCGGTTTTCCTTCCGGAGATAAATTGGGTGGTGCCTGCCTGTTACTTTTCTTTGCCTTTTTTGGTGGCGAGACCGCATTAAATGTGAGTGGTGAAATGAAGAATCCAAAGCGTACAGCCCCCACTGGATTGCTGTTAGGAGTTATCTCTGTCATTGTGTTTTATTCATTAATACAATTAGTTTCACAGAGCGCTTTGGGCCCGGAATTGATCACCCAGAAAGCGCCGCTGGCTGCAGCGGCTGGCAAACTCGTGGGAAATTGGGGAATTAAAATTTTACTAATTGGCGGCCTTATATCTATCATTGGAACTTTATATTCAATGGTTATTGTAGTTCCAAGAGTTCTCTTTGCCGGAGCGAATGATGGGTTATTACCTAAATTTTTGTCGAAAGTGCAACCAAAATATGCTACGCCACATTGGGCCATTATTATATTTGCTTTAATTGCTTTTTTGTTGGCCATCTCGGGAGGATTCAGGCAATTGGTTATTCTTGCTACTATATCCATGCTGCTTTTATACGTGGGTGTGGCAATGGCTTTAATTAAATTCAGGATAAGCAAAGAGAATAAATTTCCAGCGTCTTTTATGCTACCCGGAGGTATCATCATTCCGGCCCTTACGTTAATAGTAATTGCGTGGTTGCTCTCTCAATTAACACCTGATGAAATCAAAGCTGCCGGGATATTTATTGCTTTCGTGTCATTGATTTATTTATTAAGAATATTGTTTCGAAGGAAAATTTCAATTATTGAAACAGCAGTTGAATTATAAATATTTAACGAAAACTAAAATATTTCATGTTTTTATTCCATTTATTATGACAGCCAAAAAAATAATAAAGACAACGGTGCTCACTCTTTTTAATTCATTGTTTTAGACTTAGCCTATAATTTGTCAACATTCTCCTAACCAAACCAACACAATCAATAAAAAATAAAAAAACATGAACAGATTATTATCAATCTCAACAATGCTACCGCCATGGTTTGTGTCTTTAGGAAACACAAGGACGTAATTTATGAATGGTTAATGACAAACCACGGCCGTAGTAAACAAACCTGCCTTGGCGGCAGACAGGCAAATAAGAATGATTTCTATTTAAACCAAAATAAAAATGTCAACAAAAAAAACCGACGAAGGCTTAAAAAGAGGAATAGGTATGTGGGGCCTTTCTGCCAATATTATTAATATAATTATTGGCTCAGGCATTTTTGTACTGCCTGCAATCATTGCAGGAATTTTAGGGGCGGCTTCTATCATTGCCTATGTTTTTTGTGGTTTTTTGATGTTATTGATTATGCTCTGTTACGCAGAAGCGGGGAGCAAAACAACGAAATCAGGCGGCTCTTATACATATGTAGAAACGGCTTTTGGTAAATATCCCGGATTTTTGGTGTTCCTTTTTGGCTTTATTGCAGAAGTATGTGGCGTCGCCGCTGTTGCTAATGCGCTGGTGGATTCTTTAGCAGCCGTTTTCCCTGTGTTTCATTCCAGTGTTTTTAGAATATTTTTTTTCGTGTTACTTTTCTTTGGTTTGTCCGTGATAAATATTATTGGCGTAAAACAAGTAGTAGGCCTGGTAAAATTTAATACCATTGCCAGATTACTGCCATTGATTTTGCTCATCGTTGTTGGTTTTTTTTATATAGATATTGACAATCTGAAGTGGACAGCTATACCGAATTATCAACAATTGGGAGATGCTTCTTTGATTTTGTTTTTTGCTTATACCGGTGGCTCTACCGGGCTTATGGTAGGAGGTGAAATCAAACGACCCGGGCGTACTGTGCCGCGAGCGGTCATTATAAGTATGGCTTTTTTAATATTCTTATATATCGCCATTCAAACTGTTGCACAAGGAATTTTGGGTAATAATCTTTCCAAAGAAATAGCTGCTCCTGTTGCCACAACCGGACAAATTATTTTTGGACCATTTGGGTTTACTTTAATACTGGTAGGAACTGCCATTTCTATGTTTGGCAATATTAGTGGAATGACATTAAATGTTCCCAGGAGTTTATTTGCTGTATCCCGTGATAATGTTTTGCCTATAAACTTTTTTCAAAAAATACACAAAAAATACGCAACACCTTACATTTCCATTTTGGGCTTTTCTACGGCAGGATTTTTGTTTGCTGTTTCTGGTGGATTTCGGGCGCTTGCTGTATTTTCTGTTGCCGGAGCGCTTTTGAGTTACTTGTCAGTTTCGCTTGCTGTACTTAAATTTAGAAAAATGCCCGAAATGGAACAAAAAGGTTTCAACATTCCTGGCGGAAAAATAGTTCCCTTTTTATCAATTGGCATCTGCCTGTTTTTCTTGCATCATTTAAAAGCAAACTAGATGATAAGTGTTGTAGTGTTTTTTATAGCAGCAACGATTTTGTATTGGGGATTGAATGGTAATAAAAAGAAGGGAAGTAAGGAACCAGAATTAAATATTGATGTGGTGAATATTGGCAACTAAAATAAAAACAATGAAAAAAATAAACTAACCAACATTTGCAATGAATTTGCAAAATGTAGCCCGGCAACAAATTATTAAAGATTCTGGGTTGCCAAAAATATTCTTAGTACTGGATAAAATTTACCAAAGCAATGAAAAAAGCAATTCAGCATTTTTTTTCCACAAAAAATACATGCACTTTTAACTATTTACCCAATTCAAATTAATATTATGAAACCATTACTTATTTTATTATTCACTATTGCCTCTTTTAGCACGAGAGCACAGAATGCTGATTCAGCATGGATCAGGGACAACTATACCAAAAAGGAAGTCTATATTCCGATGCGTGATGGCATTCGATTATTTACCTCTATTTATATTCCCAGGGATAACAGTGAACCGCACCCTATTTTAATGACCCGTACCCCCTATTCCTGCCGGCCGTATGGAGAAGACAATTTTAGAGCTTATTGGAATAGCTATGAAAAAGAATATTTCAAAGAAGGTTATATTATGGTAACACAAGATGTGCGCGGGCGATGGATGAGTGAGGGTAAATTTGAAAATGTGCGCCCATTTAATGCTAATAAAAAAGGAAAAGAGATAGATGAATCAAGTGATACCTATGATGCAATTGACTGGCTTATAAAAAACATTCCCAACAACAACGGAAAGGTTGGAATATTCGGAATTTCGTATCCGGGGTTTTATTCTATCATGGCTGCAGCAAGTAACCATCCTGCTTTGAAAGCTGTTAGTCCGCAAGCCCCTGTTACCAATTGGTTTATTGGTGACGACTTTCATCATAATGGTGCGTTTTTTCAAATGGATGCATTTGATTTTTATTCAGCATTAGGATTTGCTTTTGGTGTGCCACATCCTAAACCTGTAAATGTTCCTGCTCCTTCTGTTGGATATCCTATTCATGATAATTATAAATTTTATGTTGATGCAGGTAGTTTAAAAAATCTTACTAAGGAAATATTTAAAATTAACTTATAACAGTTCAAGTTTTACATTTAAACATATAATTCCATTTTGGAAGGAAATCATCGAACTCAACCGGCATATTTTCTCTAAACCCTTCTGACGCTTTTCCTCCGGTGACATATACTTTTTCATTTGTAAACACGTCAACGGAAAAGCCGGATTTTGTGGTGGCTTTTTCAGCAAGTTCTTTAATAATTTCATAGCTATCAAATACTACTCCTTGCCAGGCTCTTGTAATATGGCAAAATGCTTTATGTTCGATAGGGTTCCACTTA
>DATKQQ010000141.1:0-25943 GCA_035532615.1 Hanamia sp. | reverse complement strand
AATGGCTCAAAGATGTATTGGTACGTATGCCTGATTATGATGTAAAAAACCTCGCTGAGTTACTTCCTCAAAACTGGAAAAAGCTGGAAGCCTGATCAGAAAATTTTTTGGTGGTGGTGGGTTAGACAATGGCATACTTTGGTATGGCGAATATCGATGACCCCACTTTGAAGATTGACGTCCTTTCTCCTCAGAAGTCTAGCCTCAATAGCTCTAAGACCAGTGCTATAAAGAAGCCTAAAAAAAACCGGGACTTGAATTTTACGAAGTTTTACTTGTATTGGAGATCCACCCTTGATTTCATCACATGCTTTGAAGAAGTTTTTCAGTTCATTATCGCTAAAAGCATGAGGTATAGGATTATTAGGTTTTGCTTGGGGAATCTTGGGTACTTTTAAATCTATCCACTTTCGCTGCTCCACATATCGTAAAAAGGAGATTATTGGATATATTCTGGAACGATGAGAAATTGGCTTTTCTGTATCCCTTTCCGCACACCACCAGTCAATCATTTTTTGGGTTAAATATTGGTTTTCAGGGAACCTATTACTGCAATCGCGATAGAACTGGATAAGAGAGAATGTCGTAGACCTTTTAAGACCAGATGCCTCACGATATTTAAGGTACATATCCAACATTTGCTTAAATTTTATTGATGTTATCATAATCCAAGCACCTCCTTTGCGATGGGGAATTTTTCAACACTCAATGCACTTTCCTTAAGGTTAAACAGGTTTGATTCAAGATATGGCTCGATTGATTTAGGTGATGCATGCCCCAATACCTCTGAGATAACAGGGGTTTGTATTCCATTTTGGAGTAGCACTACAGCAAAATTATGTCTAAACAAATGAGCACCCCTTTTATCTCCTTTTCCCCTGACACCAGCTTTTGTCAATACTGTTGTAGCAGCATTATATATGGATGTGGTTCTGAGCTTTCTTGGCTGTTTATCACGAGTCAAAAAGATCGTTCTATTGGTTGAGTCAGGCCTTTCCTGCTTTACATAAGCAAGAATGGCATTTCCAACTATTGGTCGTAGTGGCAGGACCAACTCTGCGCCAGTTTTGTTTTGGATAAGGTTAATTATATTATGTTCCCAGTCAATGCTCTCAAATGTAAGTGCAGCAATATCACAACCGCGAAGTCCTGTATAGAAAGCTATCGTTACAATAGCCTTATCTCGGAGGCTCAGATCTGCAAAATTACTATCCGAAAGGACAGATTTTATTTTTTCCACCTCCTCTATTTTTAAATATGGATATATCCTGTGGCGTTTTTTCATTTTAGGCAGAAAGGAAATAACCCGCTCACATTCACCATTAGGGTAGTCAGGAGCACATTCCTTTAAGACATTCCTAATTTGTTTCATAACATCAAATCCTCTTATCAGCTTTTCCCCATCATAGAAATAGTCCTGTACGTTTCTTTCAGAGATGTCAAGTAAAAGGTTGGAGCCACGATGTTGCTGAAAATTAAAAAACTTAGCTGCTGCCAGTTTCAGGTGCCTGATATATGATTGTGATACACCTCGGCTGGTGACTAATTTTTCATAAATATCAATAATAGCTTTATATTCAGAAGAAAGGCACTCGCAGTTATTCGGTTTTAAAAACCCACAACGATGAATAGCAGTTGGAAAGATGCCTTTCAAATCATACTGCTTAATCTTACCGATGATTTTAAGCTTATGGTGAAGAGTTGATTTAGTGTATTTCCTCTTTAATGAACCATAATATTCCTCATATGAGTTGATGCCCGGATCGGATGCATCTCTTAAAACCTGATTGATATCGGTTTTAAATTTTCCAATGTAGGCTTTTGTATATCCATTCTTCCGAAGATATTCGATCAGAAGAAGATACGTGTCTCTTAGTTTTTCGACATTCATAATAATTGGTATTTAATATGTTATTGAATGTCGACATATTACTATAAAATCCTAACTTATCCTATCTTAATAGCGCTTATTATTAAGCTGTTAGGATTAAAAGTTAGGATTTTATGAGAGTTAGGATAACTGATATATACAAGGTTGACATCTGCCTGTAGAAGATGCATGGCTTTTGAATGCCGCAAGCTATGGCAACTAATTCGCTCGGGAATAAGATTTGGAGTTTGTCTCTTCGCCATAGTCGCATACTTTAATAAAATATAATTGATTCCGGCTCTTGTAAGTTTTTCGCCCCGACAATTGAAAAACAAAGGATGCATATTTGTAGCCGGCTCAGTTAACTTATGTTCATGCATATAATTCAGCAATAATGAGACTTGTGCCTCAAGCATTGGTATAATCCGTGTTTTCCTTCCTTTTCCGGTAACCTTTATTGTGTGAGGAGAGTCTAATCTTATGCATGAAGGTGTAAGATCAATAATTTCCTGTACCCTTGAGCCGGTATCATACATGAGTGACAAGAGTGCTAAATCTCTCCGCCCTTTGGAAGTAGAGGTATCCGGTTGCTTCAAAAGCAGAGTTATGCCTTCAAGAGATAGGTAGCTCATAGTCGACTGTTTCGCTTTTTTCATAGGTATCGATAGTATCTGTTGATAATTGTGTAAATTTTCCGGATGATGGTATTGAAGGTATTTATAAAACGAATGAATAGCAGCCAGGCGGGCATTCCTGGTGGTGTCACTACTTTTCCGGTTCGTTTGTATCCATTCCAGAAAATTAACGACGTTATCTTTATTTATTTTCTCAATAGTCAACTTGCTGAGTTTAATGCCAATCGATTCCATGTAGTTGATCAATAAAACAAAAGTATCTCTATAGGAAGCGATCGTATTTGAACTGGCCCCCCTTTCGTGAGCCAGATATTGTGTCAGGAAGTTGGTCAGGGATTTAGAAAAATTAGTGGGTTGCATGATTGATGGTTTTAGGAAAAACATTTAAACAGATAAAGTTTATATTCTTCAGTAGTCCTGGATACATTTCAGCAGTCAATCTCACGTAAGTATTGGTGGCTTCTAATGACTGATGGCCCAGGTAGGTTGATAGTGTTGGCAGAGAACAGTAAAGATCGATTCCGCTTTCTGCCATTCTTGCCAATGCATGGACACTAAAGGTGTGTCGAAAATCTTGCAGTCTCGGCCCTGTATGGGTCTTTGCGATTCCCGCAGCCCATAATATCTGTGTAAATCGTTTGCGGATGTGATCTGTATTACAACTGCCGCCAGCCAGCGTTACAAAGAAGTTGGGGCTTATTAAACCGGATAATGGTAGTAGTAGTTTATGCTGGTAATATTCTTTTAAGACTGCAGATAGGGATAGAGATAGGGGGATCATTCTCTCCTTGCCATTTTTACTGTCTCTGACGATAAGATAATTATCCTCGGTATTAACATCCTTCTCTTTTAAAGATAAAGCTTCATTGATTCGTAATCCTGTTGAATACAACAGGCGGAAAAGAGCCGGAAGGATAATAATGGCTGCGTCCATTCTTTTTTTTTACTAACCATAGTATCGCAGGCCGAAAAAATTCTATATACTTCGGCCCTAGAGAAGATATACGGAGTAAATACATTTTTATTAGGTGGCAATTGCATGAGATATGACGGGATGCCGACTTTGCATAAATATGATGCCAGTTGATTTAGACACACACATCTGTGGTATTTATAAGAACTGGATTCATTAAGATTTAACTCTCTCCATGCTTCAGCCAGATCTCTGGTAATGCCAACTAATTTCTCAGCCCTCTTTATTGTGAACTCATCAAATAAACCAAAAAGAGTCATTTCAGTTTTATATTTGAAACCAAGGCTTCTTTTAAAGTCAATATACTCTTTTATATATGGAGCGTAAACTCCTTGTAATTGTTTACTCATAAAAATACCCTCCTTTTTGGTGGTAAAATGATGTGTCCACGATAGGCACGTCCAGTGTACATTTTTTCATTGACTCAGG
Organism: Hanamia sp.; assembly: GCA_035532615.1. GTDB lineage: Bacteria > Bacteroidota > Bacteroidia > Chitinophagales > Chitinophagaceae > Ginsengibacter. The sequence continues at coordinate 22,036 of DATKQQ010000141.1, read as the reverse complement.
ATCGATCCTGATATAATACTGGGTCGATGCAGTATTCTGATGTCCCAGCACTTCTGAGATAACTGGTAAAATCGTTCCCTTCTCCAAAAGAATACCAGCGAGGCTGTGTCGCAAAGCATGAGGTCCGTGCTTGCGGTGCGCAATATTGACTCCTGATTTTACAAAATAAAAATTAACAACACCAGTAACAGTGCAACTCATAATGGGAGCATAGGGAGACCTCGCCAATAAAAAAACAAATGTTTCGGTTGATTTAGGGCGACTGTGCTTTAGATAATCAATGATTGCATTGCCTACCTCCGCTAAGATCGGAAGTTTTATTATTTTGCCTGTTTTGTATTGATTCAATTCTATTACAGATTGTTCCCACAACAAATTCTCAAATTTGAGATTTGCAATATCGGAGGCTCGTAGCCCAAGCCGGGCTGCCAGTAAGACAATCGCGTAATTACGTTTACCAACAGCATTTCCACGATCTATAGAGGCAATCATCGTTTCTACTTCCCGGGACGAATAAGTAGAGGGCAGTTTTGGTTGTTTTCTAAAATTATCCTTTGGAACTATTAAAGCAAGATCATTTTCCAGTAAGTTATGTTTATATGCATACTTGAAAAAACCTCTGATGGATTCAAGCGTATGGTGGGACAGACTTGAAAACTTTGAGCTAATTGTTTTGATAAACTTTAGAATATGGAGTTGGTTGATGGCATTGAGTGATATAATTTTATTCGCACTTAGATAACAAAAAAATCGATAAAGGTGTTGCTCTCCTTCTTCAATTGTATGTTTTTTTAGTCTGAGAGAAATCCTGTAAGACAAGTACTCCATTATTACCCCTCCGATTTCCCCTTCAAAAATGGGCTGTTCCTTCACAGTTTGGATTGATCCGGTCTTATGGAATTCGCTTAGGACATCCACTGCTTTGATGAGGTCTTTCTCCCGCTTGGTTAAGCTGCTATAATCCCGATTATCTAATTCATGCAATAAATACTTATTGCCCACAGAAGAATCAAAATGCTGCGTGCAATGAGCATTCATGTACTTTTTTACCTTTCTCCACAAACAGTGGTAATGGCGAACTGTAGCTGTTGTACGGGATAGTTTTTTTGTCAAAAAATCTGCAGCGGCTGAGGTTAGTTCCTCAAACGTTTTAGTTGTTACTTTCATAACTGATTAATTTTTGTTGATCGCAATATTGCTTCATAAAATTAACCAGAATATTATGCAAAGTAATTTGATGAAACCGACCTTATTTTATGCTGAAGATGAGCAGTTTGGGAACAACAACTTTACATAATCATTTGCTATGCATAACCTATTGCAACCGGCCTTACCGCATTTTCTACCGGGTTGTTATCTATACAAAGACGGCCATCTGTGGCATATACACAAAGTTTGTCCCAACGCTTAAGGCTATACGCAATTGCATTACCGATAACACTGGAGGGTAACACCTTTGGATATTCAGCTATCATCCATTCTTTTAATTCCTTTAGAACCGGCACGGATTTCTCCTGCCTTAATGCATGGATAGCATCAGCAGATAACTCTTCCTGCTGTGCTTTTCTCTCTATGGCATATAGTTCCTGGAATAGCGTTAAAGCATGCTCACATCTATCCTTATCGTTTTGCAATGCATCCACAAATTTACGCCGGGTATGAGCCATACAATTGAGCACAGTAATACCCTCTCTTTTTTCAAAGTCTTCATAGGCTACATATCCATCGGTTTGTAAAAAGCCTTTAAAATCTTTTAAAATATCATTCGGCCCTTCTCTGCTGCGTCCTTTGCGGTAATCAAAGAGTACTATTTTGTCTTTGCTGTTATGGTATAGCCAATAGTAGCCCTGGTGGGTAGCTCCGGGTTTATCTCTGTCAAGTACTTTGATAGTGGTTTCATCTGCATGAAGATAGTAGCTGGCTAAAACCTGGATTTTATGAAGTTCATATAAGCTAAGAAATTGCTCAAGGGTTAATGTCATCCAGCCATTGATAGTAGATTGAGCAATCGTTACTCCTGCTCTTTGAAAGCGCTGCAACTGGCGGTGAAGTGGAAGATGATCTACATATTTATCTACAATAATTTGTGCCAGCAATCCTTCGCCTGCCATACTTTTTTCTACGATGCGATTGGGAAGTGAAGCAGTCAGGACGGTAGTGCTGGTTTCACTTACAGGCACCACATATTTAGGCCGGATATATTGTTTTACATACATTTCTCCTGGCGTCCAATCAAGTATTTCTGTTATCTCTTCACCTATCTTTTTAAGATTAGTTACGTCTGTATCGGGTTGTAAAATAGTTGTTTCCCTGCGAAGGTGTTCCGGTAGCTTCATACGACCCGGATGAGGTTTCTTATTTTCCATCACCTGGGTTTTGGTACGAATATATTCCACTTTGGTAGCATCGGTAATCTTACATTGCTCTATTGTTTCAGCTTCGAGGTCAAGGCTCAACTGGCGGCTATTGGTATTATCTGAAGGAACAAAGCGTTCATGTTTAGAACCAAAAATCATTTTTTTCAATTGAGCTAATTGATGCTTTAAATCAGCTATCTCAAACTGTGATTGTTCGTATAAAATCTTGTAATCGATATCTAGTGTTGCTACTGGCATTGATAAATCAAAGATAGGCCTGCAAAGGCTTTTAAAGAACAGTTATGCATAAATTGAGGATAAATCGGGTTTGAAAAAAGATTTTTAAAAATCCTTCCCAAAAGTGTGGATAACTCATGCCGTTTTTTTAAATCGCGTCCGGAAATGTACTTTTTGTAGTGATATGCCCTGAAGGATAAGCTGTAATTGTTGAGCGCTGATGATAATAGCAGATGAAGCATTTGTAGTAGCAGGAAGTTCATAAGTTCCTTTTTCCAATCGCTTATGATAAAGAGAAAGGCCATCGCCTTCCCAGAGTAAGAGTTTTAGCTGGTTACGTTTTCTATTAATAAAAATAAATACGGCGCCGCTTAGTACATTGCCCTGCATCTGTGAGGTGATGATGCCGCTAAGGCTGTCGAAGCCTTTGCGCATGTCGGTTTTTCCATTGTACAAATAATAGGTACAAGAGGTTGAAAGATGCAGCATAGCTTAACTGATAATAGATTTGATATAGTCACTGCTAACAGCCTGATGAAAAAGTAAACGCACGCCACCCGGAAAGTGAACCTCTACCATAGCGGCTGCAACCGGACTTGCTACCTGTAACTTCAAAAAAGCAGACTCATTATTATCAATGCCGGCGTGCTGCTGCCTGTAGCATTTATACCAATAAAAAAAAGAATGGTGCCTGATGGATTGTTGCTCGCAGAATGCTTTTTTAGTAAGACCACTTTGTTGCCATTGTTCGATCATCTCAAACATTTGATGACGTAACTCTAAGTTCTTGCTCATGATATCTTGATTTATCATGCAAAACTATCGGAGCTTAGATTGCCAGGCAAGATGCAGTTGGACGATGCGTTACTTTTCGGATTCTATTTATCCTTTGAACAAAGACACACGGAATTTTTAATTTCTAAATTACAATTTATTGAAATTTCAAAAAAGGGTTTTGAATCAAAGGAAGGAGAAGTTTGTGTCAAAATAAATTTTGTCACCAAGAATTTGCTTAGATGTTTTTATTTCAGAAACAAAATAGAAGTCACTTCATGGTTTATGCGGGAAGCTGATGTGATCATATCTGTCGAAAGCTTTTTTAAAACAAACTGAAAGCAATAAGCAAAAGCATACCCTGGAGGACTATTCATTATATTATATTAACTACAATGAACTTCAGTTTGCCTTTGATAACTTCCCTGACTTCAATTCTATTGACACAATACTAACCGAAAAATATTATCTCTTAAGTGAGCAAAGATTATATTCGTTGAGAATGCAAAGTGCCAATGAAAGATACCTGTTTTTATTAAATCATTTGCCTCAAATACTTTGCGGGTACCTCTAAAATATATTGCATCCTATTTAGGAATTACCGAAGAAACATTAAGCCGGATAATATCTTTGAAATATTAATTGATAATTATCAAGGCTTATTTAATGTCTTGTTATTTAATTTTACATTGAATGAAATGGAAAACTTTTGCGTCGGATTGAATTGCGACAAGGGCTCTGCTAACCTCAAAAATAAGTTATGAATTTAGATAAGTTTACCAGTTCTCTATATGACGAAATGGAAAATAATTTGAATGGAATCTGTATAAGGGAAACAAACAATCTTCAGAGGTTAAAGCTTTCTTCCCGAATAGTTTTATCTTCGATTGCAAGATTAAAAAAATTTGTTACTGGTTATAATTTTGTTGAAGCAGGCGATGAAATAATTTTTTTTAAAAATATTAAACCTAAATTTTCAAGTAAATTAATATTCTACCAAAAAGCTTATGAAATTCTGTTGTATTTGCCGGTTGCACCGGTGCAGGATATAAAAAACTATTACCTGAAAGAACTCCAAAAAATAGTTACTTACTTTAGTAACAACAAAGAATTGCTGAGCTATTATAGGTCCAATTCAACTCTATTTGATGAAATCCATTTTTTTAAGAAAAAAACCAGATTCCTAGTTATTATTAAGTTTAGATGATTATGAGACTGATTTGGACTTTACTACCTTTTATGATCATAAAATTTCAAAAATTATCGCTTTTGACTCATTAGCAGAATTTATCAATGCGTCAATAAATAAAATTGATCAAACAATTTTAATAAAAAAAGTCAATCTTTCTGATCGAAGCAATTTAGTGTGGACTGGCTCTAAAGTTTCACTGGTAGAATTACTTTATGCTTTACAATCAACTGGCTCATTTAATAATAGATCTATCGGAATCAAAACACTGTCCAGTGAACTGCAATCTTTGTTCGATGTAGATATAGGGGAATTATTACCGTGTGTTTCAGGAAATGAGAATACGTAAATCAAGCCGTACAAGTTTTATTGATCAGTTAAAAGATCGTTTGGTAAAGCGGATGGATGAATCAGATGTAAATCCTAAACGCTATAAATAAATAATCAACATAATAAGGATTATAATTCACAATTAGCAGGGATTTAGGATAAAAAGTGAAGCTTAAATTTACAGGTAAAATGATTTGTATAGAAAAACTTGCAAATTATTTTATGAATTCAAAACCTAAATTCTTCTCCCAGCTTGGTCATTCTGTAAATTCGAAGAAACTGGCAGAAGCGTCCACTCTATTCAATATTTCATTATTCAGAATTTCGACCAATTTTTACTTTTTCAATAAGATAATTCATTAAATCTCTCCCGAGGTAATTAAAGAATTACGGTAAACAAATAAATCATCAATAAAGTTTCGATAATAGCAAATATGCTGGTGTACTATTTCATAGGAATGTGAGATAAATAATCCTGCGCGAAAATTTTCAATTAATAATCTATTTTTTCTTATCCCAGACTTGACATTTTAGATATTTTTCAAATAGTGTTTATTTTTTATAGTGACAATATTTTTAAATAGCCTTAAAACATAGGAATAGTATAAAAAAATATTTACTGTATATACGGTCGGCAGTGTGAAATTAAGATTGAGGAGTTATGACTTTTGATTAAAGAAAAAATAATCAAGACAAATATAATAATAGGGAATGAATAATCATAGGTGGTTCTTGCAAACAGAAATCAATTATCTAGGACTAAAACAAATTATATGAAGGCATCAGATTTAAGGATTGGAGCGATGTTTTTTTTGATTTCAATATAACCAGAAAAGGAAATGTTATTACTCATTTCAATTTTATAATCAAAACGGGGTAATGAGGAAAAAGGAAATTAACACTTGCTGATTATTAAAGAGGACATTATTAATTTATTGCGTTTGCATCTTGGTTTTAAAGCGTACCAATTGAGTCAGATTGAGGACATTTTAAACAACCCACAAGTTCAATGCACTTCGAAGCAAAATAACAAAATTGGCCTTGACATTAACAGATAGAAATAAAGTGGCCAGCCATTAAAAAATATTCCAGCATGAATAATTTCCAGTGTAAAGAATGAAGGTTTCGATAATCAATATTTTATGTGATTACCAATGGTGTACGATTATCGAGGACAAAAATCAAAAGTCAAAGAATGAGTGAGACTATTGACCATACAGATTTGATGTTGACAGACGAGGAATTAAACTCGTTTGAATGTGTCAAAAATTTATCATCGGACCAAAAGAGAGAGTTATCTTTGATAGTCTTGGAATTATCATTTGCATTGTATAACCTTTATTCAGAAGAAGATGAATGACATCCAGTATTTTCAAAAGTTTGTTGCCCCAAAAAAAAACAATAAAAGTATAAAACCTAAACTTTTTGTATGGACATATACTCGAGTAAGTTCAAAAGATCAGTATGATAAAAATTCGAGTGTGGAACGTCAGTTAGAAGCCAGCAAAAATTATGCGAACGAAAAAAAATATCAAATTACGGAAGAATTTGGTGGCACCTATGAAAGTGGAAAGTCTGATTTTACCCGTAAAGAGTTTACTCGATTAATTGAAAAAGTAAAGACGAGTAGAAATAGACCTCTGGCAGTACTAGTTTATAAAATGAGCCGCTTTTCCCGATCAGGAGGCGGCGCTATCGGATTGGTCAATACTCTCGTAGAAGAATTGGGGGTTCACCTCATTGAAGTATGCAGTGGACAGACTACTATGACTGATCGTGGTAAAATAAGTATTTATGAAAGCCTATTTCATGCACATAAAGAAAATTTAGAAAAGAAAGAAATAATCATCCCGGGTATGATTGCTTCATTGAAAACTGGAATTTGGTTCGGGGTTTGCCCGATTGGTTACGATCGGTACGGAAGAAGAGTAGCTAACCAAAAGTTTTTTTCTTTTAAACAACGCATTGTGATAAATAAAGATGGTAGGCTTTTGAAAGAAGCCTGGAACTGGAAGGTTTCTGGATTGTATAGCGATGCCCAAATTATTTCCAGACTTGCTGTTAGAGGATTGAAAATAAGTAAGCAGAAGATGAGTCATATTTGGCGGACCCCATTTTATGCAGGCATACTTGTAAATAGGCTGCTTGATGCACCGGTCAAAGGGAGTTGGCCCTCACTTGTCAACAGAGAAAATTTTATAAAAGTTCAGCAGATACTTGAAAACAACCCTTCTGGGTTTCAGCACAATAAAAACGAAGAAATGCGTCCTTTGACTCGTCTCTTAAGATGCAACGAGTGTGGCAGTTTCATGGTTGGGTATAGAAATAACAAAAAGAATCTTCATTATTACCGTTGCCAAAAATGCAACGGTGTTAGCATAAATGCCATAACCACAATTAAGGCAAAGAGGAAAGGTGCAAATGATCTTTTCCTGGATTACCTTAAAAAATATGCAATACCTGATTGGATTATTCCTATAGTCAATACGCAAATAATTAAGATCTATAATAATTACAATCAGGGAAATGCAAATAATGAAGATGCCTTAACCAACCAAATGGACAATTTGGAAAAAAAGTTAAAAGGTCTCAAAATCCGTCATGGGCTTTGTGAAATTGATAGAGAAACCTATGACCTCACATTTACTCATTTAAACGATCAAATTTCAGCAGTGGCAAACGAAATAAAGAATACCCAAACACCTAAAATATCTAACCTAGAGAAATTGCTTTCTGGTGCAATTAATAAACTACATAACATACACGAAATCTGGCAATTGAGTAGGCTTGATGGGAAAAGAAGGATCCAAAAAATACTTTTTCCCGAAGGGATTTTATATGATGCCAAAAATCATCAATATCTAACCAAAAAGACCAATTCGTTTCTTTATTTAACACGCTGTGTATCAGATGGATATAAAGATAATAATAGAGAACCTTTCCAATTTTTTCCTGAAAAGTCCTATTTAGTATCGGGGAGCGGACTTGAACCGCCGACCTTCGGGTTATGAAAGATAATAACCCGATCCCATTTTTTTAAAACGCTTGCCTGTAGCGGGTTTCATTTTTATAAGTTGCTTATTTTTTTTGTTTTTTAAATTTATTATTAACTGTTTTATTAACCCTAATAACTGTTATATTTTAGTTGGGTTGAACTTACCTTTTATGATCCCAATTTTATCTTCAAACAGACTTAATTGTACTGGCCCATACATCTGAATTATTTTGACCCTGTCTTTCTCACTGGAAGAGAAACTTTTTTTGCACTATCAATCGTATGATTTTTAAATTCTATTGCCATTTCCAAGCCTCCAATCTTTTTATTTAATTCTGCAATTTTTTCATCTTTAGTCCCTACAGTTTTTCTTAAACTTTCATTTTCACTTCTTAAAAACTTATTTTCTATTTGTACATATTTTAATTGTTCATCTAAAGATTTTGGGACATCATATAATTTATTTTCATTTTTTTTATCATTTAGAACATTTGTATTTAATGTGAGTTTGATTTCTAAAAGTTTAGCCAGTTTTATTATTTTATCAATCTTCGGATTCCTTGTACCATTCTCATAATTGCTATAACTCCGTTGTGAAACCCCTATCGCCTTAGCAACTTCCTCTTGAGACATGCCTTTTTTAATTCTTTGCTCTAATAATATTTTTGGTGTCAACATTCCAGTTTACTACTTTTGTTCTAAAATGATATAATAAGAACAAATGTTCTTATTAGTTTGCTCTACCAAATTTAGTAACTAAAAATGATATACCAAAATGTCTTTGACAAAAATAGCGCTAAAAGCAATTAGGAACGATAGTGATTTGCGAGCCAAACTGATGCTCGGCAGCGGGAAAAGTGAATACACTATCAAAAGATGGATGAAAGACAATTCGGATAATTTAACGATGTCAAAATATACAAAAATCATTTCCCAACATACCGGATTGAAGGAATCTGATATTTTAGAAATAAAGGAAGAATTAGATCAATGATAAAAGCACAGAAACTAATAAACGAATTCCTTTCATTGGAAGCTATGGCTGAACAAATGAGAGAAAGATCCTACAGAGCAAGAGTAGAACTGGAGCGTATCAACGCTCCGGCTCCTTCGGGGGCCGGTAAAAAGAAAGCTCTTAATGAGGCTCAGGCAGCAATATTAGTATCCAATTTCAGGAAATCAATTATCAGGAAATCTGAACACGCAAAAAAATAAAAAATGAAATCATCTGATTTAAGAATAGGGAATATTGTAAGCGTATGCTATGAAAATGATATTATCCCGGATACTGTAATAGTTCTTGAACCGGATGTTGTACATCTTTCAAGCCGGAAGTGCCCGGATAGTGACAGGGATATTATTGGTGTGCCTTTAAATGAAGAATGGCTAATGCATTTCAATTTTATTTATCATTCAGAACTCGAGGTATGGTGCCGTAGCGAAATAATTATCAAGAAGCTATCCAATAACTGGGTAGCAAAATGGAATACTTTAAAAAGAGAAATTGAATTCGTACACCAACTCCAGGACTTCCTCCACTTCATAGCTGAACATAATTAACTCCATAATTATGGGAGAAGAATTACCCTCTTTTGAAAACTATTCTTTAATCAGGCAACCCTATCGTATAACAATGTCAATGTGGAATTATTCAGTTTGGCAGAAACGAATTCTGACTAAAATAATTGCCAGATTACAGCGCGATATTACCCTTTTAGAAAGAGGTGTCGAATTCGGACAATTAGAACTATTTAAAAGCTCTAATGATGATACGGTGAGGCTTAAATTTTTACTTTCGGATTTTATAAAAGATGGTAATAATTATGCGCAATTCAAAAAAGCGATTAATCAATTAAGGTCAGTTAACGTAGAGATCGTTCAAATTATTTTACCGGCAATTAAGAGTAAGAAAGCAAAAAAACCTGAAGAGGAAGTAGTATTGACAGGACTTATAGAGCGGGCTGTGATAAAAAAATATGCAAGGGATATAACCATCTCCATGCATAAAGCAACAGCAATGGAACTGATGAAAGTGGCGAATGGATTAACCGTTTTTGCAGAAGATGTCATGTATGAAACCAATAATAAATACACTCAAAAGATTTATGAAATAATATGCCAGTGGAAGGATGTAGGTGTTTATACATTGTCAATTGAAAAATTTCGTGAGTTACTTGTTTTGAAAAATAAATACGCGGATACAAAAATTTTGATTAGAGATATAATATGTCCGGTAGAAAAAGAACTTAAAAAAATCGGAGACATTTTTTTTGATTTCAGTGTAAGTAAGAGAGGAAATGTGATTACTCATTTTAATTTTATAATTAAAACAAAAGCTTTGCTTAAAGAGGAAAGCGAACATCTACTTCTTGTAAAAGAGGATACTATCAATTTACTGCGCCAACACTTTGGTTTTAAAGTGCATCATTTAGAGCAAATAGAATGGATTTTAAAAGATTTAAGCAACATTGCTACCCTTCGTAGCAAAATAACAGAATTAGCCCTTAAATTGGCTGATAGAAAGCTGAGTGGTCAACCAATAAAAGATATCCCCGCCTGGTCGATTGCAAGTATTAGAAATGAATTTTATGACAAAGAAATTTAGCCTATTTTAAATCCGATTACCCTTTATTTTTTTAGAGAATATTTCTTCATTTCAAAATTATAACGGTAAGCACATGTGAAAACATTTTTGAAAGATTGTTTTTTCATCTTTACAATCTCTATTTCTTGTTTTATATTTAGATAATTTCTTTATTAAAATAAAAAATAGAAATCTGGATTATTTGTTTGCTGACTGTAGCCAACGTTTTATAGCCTATAATAGACCAGTGGAAAAAATTTCGTTCTTATGGAACCGAGAGGGCTGTTGAATATTTATCGGTGTTACCATATAACTTCTGGAAGTTCCTTTTCATCGAAGGTAATTTTGACAGCAGTTGTGCCTAATTCTTTCGCCTTCTCATCTAAAAACTTTTTTAAGTTTTTGCCGTCCTCTGTCCATGGAGAAAAATAATTGGTCATTAGTGCGTATAAATCCCTGAAGCGTTTTTTGGTCGGCTTCAATTTTAGGTATTCAATATTTATAAATTCATTTATCTGAACTAACAATGGATCAAAAATGTCAATACCTTGTCCAATAAGATTTTTCAATTTAGCGGCACCTTCCTGATCGTATTCTTCCAATGCTTTCTTAGTTATATGCTCAAGTAAATAAAGATTTGCCTGGTCTAATTCATTGGTCATAGAGTATGCAGCCTGGTATCTTAGAACAGTTATGAATATAAGTAAGTCAGTCCACAAAAATTGAAAACCGAAGTATTCAATTTTTCTGTCGCCGTCAAATGCAATTTCTTCTTCTAACCTTTGGCCACTATAAGCTTTTCGTACATCATAAGAAAAACTCATTAGTGTTATATACCTTGGATCATCTTCTACTTGAGATACCTTGGTTGCAATTTTATCGATGGTTAGATACAAAGAACGCAAGTCGCAATAGTCGCCATATATTGTAATTCCTGTTCCGTTTTGTGTCGAAAAGCCTTGAAGCATTTACGTGTTTTTTAAATGGTTATAATCAACTCAAATATATGGTTATTGGAAATAAAAACCCCAACTAGCCCCTTAAATCCGCCGAAAGAAAACGAAATTGCCAACTGTCAAAGACATTCCTGCATGGATAATTACCAGCCTAAAGAACGAATTTTCATATTCGGAGAAAAAAATCCGTTAATTCATATCACCTGCTTTATGAAATCCGTTAATTTATATCACCCAATCCATTAATTTGTATCACCCAATCCGTTAATTTATATCACCTAATCCGTTAATTCCTATCACCTGTATTCTCCGAAATGCCTGTGGATATTGGGTTACAGTGTAGCTTCTAATACATCTATTGATTATCTATTGATAATCAATAAAAAAAAATCTTCTAAAATTTTAAAAAAAGGGGAAAAATAAAGACCAGAAATTGAAGATTTTTAAAGAGTGTTGAAGATTTTCAAAGAGTTATTCTTGAATACTATTAAAATCCGTTAATTTATATCACCTGCCGGTTTTTTAATTTTTTTTAAGGTGATATAAATTAATGGATTTAGCGCTAATTGATTGAATATCAATTAATAAATTTAAGGTGAAAAGAGGTTCATTTTTTTAAAGTGTATTTATCCTCTGATTGCATTGTTCAATATGATGAGTGCTGAGAGTATTTCTATATTTTGGCAGCAATTGTCATTTGCTGCCATTTTATAGATTTACTATCTTTGCGGGAAATATTATAAATCCATCGCAAACAATAAATTAAATATAAAGAAGCTTCAGGAATATTTCAGTGGTCAAAATACTTTTACCACCAGAGATATTGAAATATTTTACAAGAAAATTGAACCTGGATTAAAAGAGGCGGCCATCAATTGGCGAGTTTATACCCTGGTTCAATCTGGTGTGTTTTCAAGAATTGGCAGGGGAAAATTTATTTTAGGCAAAGGAAGAAATTTTATTCCGGAAATATCTTTAAAAATTAAAAGTATTTATAAGGAATTGGAAAAACAGTTTCCCTATATGCAAATTTGTATCTGGAACACTTCTGTTCTGAATGAATTAATGCTTCACCAACCTGGAAAGTTTTATATATTGGTAGAAGTAGATAGGGAGGCAACTGAATCAACCTTTTATTTTCTGAAAGAAAAAATGAAGAATGTCTTTCTTGAACCATCATCTGACACCCTCAGTCTTTATGCATCTTCAGAAAAAGAAGCCATCATTATAAAATCATTGGTTTCAGAAGCTCCGATGCAAAAAGCTAATGGTGTCCAGACTATTACTATTGAAAAATTATTGGTGGATATTTTTTGCGATGAAATAGTTTTTGCAGCTCAGCAAGGTGGCGAGATGCAAACCATTTTCAGAAATGCTTTTGAAAAATACTCCATCAATGAAAATAAAATGCTTCGTTATGCAGATAGGAGAAGTAAAAAGGAAGCCTTTAATATTTACTTAAATAAGATTTCAAAATTTCGGCAGCAAAAGCAATAAGCTGCCATTTTATAGTGTATGATTAGCAAAGAAACATTGACTACTGAATGGATTGAAAAAGTATCAAAAGCCAATCGAAATGCGGATAAAATTCTTATTGAAAAAGTAATCCGGGCGTTATTGCTTTTGGAAGGCTTATCTATATCCGGGATACCTTTTATTTTTAAAGGGGGTACTGCATTGATGCTATTAATGAATTCTGCCAAACGATTTTCTATTGACATTGATATTATCATTTCAGAAAACAGGACAGACCTTGACGGGATTTTTAATTCGTTTGCAAGGCAGCAGGGCTTTACAAGAGTTGAATTGCAGCATCGTGCCCAGGCATCATCTATTGACAAGGCACATTATAAATTCTTCTACCAACCTATTCACAGAACCCATGAAGGAGAAGAGGCCATCTTACTTGATATTCTTTTTGAAGCGAACAACTATAAAAACATCTTGGATCACGAAATTAAATCAGGCTTTCTAATAACCACATCAGAATTGACTAAAGCAAATATTCCTTCTCTGGAAGATTTGCTCGGGGATAAACTTACGGCCTTTGCTCCTAATACTACCGGCATTCCATACTTTAAAAAGGAAGATAGTATGAGTATGGAAATCATCAAACAGCTTTACGATATTGGCAACATATTCGATTTAATTGAAAATCTGGAAACAATTAAAAAAACTTTTGGAAAAATTGTGCAAACCGAAATCGTATATCGGGACTTGAAGGATATAGAGTCCGTTGATGTACTATCTGATATTTATCGCACTGCTCTTTGCATTTCGTTGCGTGGTGCAGTTGACAAAGAAAATTATGAGCATTTACAAAAAGGTATTCAACGTTTAGAGCGCTTTATATTTTCTGAGGCTTATCGCCTTGATAAGGCTATTGTTCATGCTGCAAAGGCAGCTTATTTATCCCGCCTCATAGCTACCGATCAGACAGACTTTGAGAGATTCAATAATCCGCAGGAGGTTGCTGATGCCATCATTGAACAACCGCATAATACGAAACTTAATAAGCTGAAAAAATCCAATGTTGAAGCATTTTTTTATTGGTGGAAAGCCACTCTCCTTTCATAACACATTGCGGGTAATCAAAGCATGCTTCTATGCACCGTTTATTAATTTCAAAAAATATCTTTGCAGGCTATAATATAAAATTTGTTTATTTTCTCTACTCAAATTCCCTGAGCTGCCTAATGGTGTGACCTAGGAAAGCTCCTAATTCATCTATTGATTATCAACCAAAAAACATTTTCTAAAATTTAGAAAAAAGTGGGGTGGATATTGAGAGAAAATTAAAGGAATTTAAAGAGTATTGAGGACTTTTAAAGAGTTAAATTTTAATATTAATTTATCTACTACGGAGTAATAATTTTAAAGTAATATTGCGTAATGTTTTTTAAAAAAAATGAAAAATTCTTCCGTATCCTTCATAACTTTTATCATCTCTTGCTGCTTACTACTACTCTCATCCTGCGACAGCAACTTACCTTCCGGGCAACTTGTTTTAAAGAGTCTTAATGAGACAGTCAAACAACCTTTGGAATAGGTGGGCTTGAAAAAGATTGATGAAAAAAATGGCAGCAATATGGGCAAAGATATGTATTGGATCAAGTTTCATGCAAAATTAGTAGCTTCAGAAGACCTTTTGGTTTTTACTAAAAGAGGATGGACAGGAATGGATACTTTTTATGTTGCTTCCTCTGATACTTCAATGTTGAATATAATTCACAGTGAAATTACTGCAACAAATAATTACAACAAACAATTTGGCGCATTCAACAAATCCTACCAGCAAGTCAAGGAATATAGGAAAGGTGATTTGATAAAAGAAGAAGACAGGGGGCTTAATTTTATTAAATCCGAAAAGGGTTGGAATATTATGAAATGAATGAATTTTCATTGCTATATTTTCATTCCTCTGATTTGATTTTTTTTTAAATCTTCATTGTAATCATTTAGTCCCGGATAATCTTCAACAAAATTTTTGGAGAATGCTTCTTTAAATTTCTCTGTATAGATTTTACCCATTTCGTCATTATCCACAGCGGATATAATTTTTAATTCGGGGCTTGCATTTGAAGCTGTAATAATATTTTTGACTGTTTCTAATTGTCCGATAGTTACAGAACCACCAAAGGAAATATAAAGCGAATTTTCTTTTCCCTTTAATTGATGATAGGACAGCGCGTCTATTGGGCTTTCAGTGAGTATTACAGCTTCAAGTATTTTGGGAATATTAGAGTGCCATATACCAAAGGAGCGGTCAGATCCTTCGATAACGTGCTTAAATCGCTTGTTGCGCAATTCAAAACCAACAGTTCTGCCTTCAGCATCATAATATGGAAAGCCAATATTATCATACTCTCCTATTCTAACGTTGAATATTTTCTCTTTAAATGCATTACTATTGAGCGTTTGCGATTGCAATCCACGAAAATACAGATAGCCTGGATTCTTTAATTCTTTTATGCCTTCAGGAAGCTTAAATTCCTTTCTTGAATGTTTTTCAACTAATTCTTTTATGTTTGACCTATATGTATTTTTTTCGGGAATGTCCAAATTTTGATAGTTATATAGAACTGTATTAATGTTGTTCATTTCTGATTTAGAACTTTCATAAGGGAATATTGAGCCTAAACGATTTTTTACAAAGTTGATAAGTGTCCCTTTATCCTTACTGTCATTCGGATTGAAGTATCCTTGATTAGAAGATGAGCGGGGGTTAACTATTATAATTTTATCACCGGAAACTTCATCCTTTAAAACAGGCCATTTTAAACCATCACTTTTACTTAATTTATAGCCATTTGAAATTGCAAGTTCTATGATTGAAATTTCTGAACGAAAATCCCGGAATGTTTTTAAATTATTCATTTGAAAAAGTGTTTTTATTTATTTTACTTCTGTTTTATAATTAAAATCTTTAGGTTCAAGAGAAGTTCCATCAGCAACTTTATCATAAGAGAATGTTTGGTTATCTGCTAATTTTCCATCAAAATATATTTTGATTGTTATAGCAAAATTATTTTCAGGAGTTGTTACATACACTTTTGGAGAAAGAGCGAGCATAATGTTGACATAGCTTACTTTTTCTGCTGAGTGAAAAGTAGTTAGCTTATTGGAAGACAAGTCAGCATTCTGTAAGAATTCCCCTGCGGATGTGGCACCTGTATTTTCATTAACGATAGTAGCTGCGTCGCTGTTGTTCGCATTTATAGCAAGGAAAGTTAACACGGCAACTTGTGATTGGATATCGCCTGTGTAAGAAACTTCCATTTTCATAATTGCCAGTTTATTTGCAATAAGTTGCTCTTTGTGTTTAGAGCATGAAGAAAAAAAGAAGAGAGCGATTGTGAATAATGCGATGGATTGATATTTTGTTTTCATTCTTTCATTTTTTTTGAATTTGTAAATAGTAAGTTGAACTGTCTGTTTTTATTTCTAAAAAAGGGGTATTATTTTTAATAATAATTTTACCGGGTTGTATTTCGTCTGAATGTTTATTAGCAATAAAAAGCAACTGTACCAATAACATGACGGATACTATAACTGAAGGGATTAACCATTTGCCAAGGCCATATAGAAAATAGTCCCATCCGGTTTTGAATGTTATTTTAGGAAGGTTGCGAATATCTTTTTTTAAGTCTGATTGCATTTCATTTACCCGCACGAAGAAATATAGTACCTCATCGTCAAGATTAATACCGTATTCATTTCGGTAATGTGTTCTAAATTGTTCCAGGATTTTCTGATATTCAGTCATATTTTTCATAGGGTGCTATTAAGGAATAATGAAGATTTTTAAGGATTAATGCAGTCAGTTGAAGATTTTAAATCTTTGTCATTTCTCTTTTAATGATTGTTTTAGCAGCAAATGAATTATATCCAATGAAGCCCATGCCGTTTCGGATATTCTCTGTAATTATTTGCCCTGAATTTCTGTCAACATGAATATCTCCAAATCGTACAACCTTTGAAATATATCCCTTTGCTTTTTTAGCAAATTCATTTAATTCATCGATCAAAAGGTTGTAATTCTGGAAGGTCAATTCATTTAGGTACATAACTATTTCAAATTTTCCCTTAACAATTTCTGTAAGCTTTTTCAGGTAATCAAAAGTGCTTGCGTAAGATGTGCCGCCGCATAGGATAACATTAAATACAAATTTTGCCTTTAGTTCTTTTTCAAATTCCTTGAATTCATCTATGCTAAAGTCAAGAGAGAATAAAGAAGGTAATTGTTCGCTTTCCGGAGCGCCAAAATCAATATAGATTTCATCAAAAGGTTGCCCGTTAAAGGCCTGAAGAACATCATAAAGTTTTTCACGTTCAATCTTTTTCAGGTTATCAAAGATGTCAACAGAGAATAACCGGTTAGCTTCCTGCTGCGTTAAAAAATGAAGCTGCCTGGTTGAGGTTTGCGTTGAACTATCAAGATCAACAAAAGCGGTTTTTTCATTTTTTTCATGTTTGAGCGCCTGCAGATAGGTAAGCATTGATTTGCCTGCTCCTCCTTTACTTTGAATGTTGAAATAAAATGTCTTCATGATTTTTATTTTTATTGTTTTTTTAATTAAGAAAATGGTATGGAAATTTTATTTAATCACTTTAATAAGTGCATTGCCTTGTTTTAATGATTCAGCGTTGGATGGTTTAAAGTCCCGCCAATCTTCTGAGTGTTCCGCAGCTTTCTCCTGTTTAGATTTTTCCTTCTGAAATATGGAAGTTGGAAGAGAAACGGAACACTTATTTTTTATCTTATAGCGTTGGTGCCAGGACCAAAAAGTTTTCCGGTTAATTGCACCACCAGGAATTGAAAACCTATCAATGATATTTTTTAAAAGTATCCGGGGTTTGGCGCTAAGAATTTCCTCTTTTGAATAAACGGTATCAATCAAATCGAACTTACCATAGCCTTCAGATAATATTCTCTCCCTTATATTGGCATCATTTATTTTGTCTTTCATTAAAATAATTTAATTAATAATTACAGTAAAGTTATTTATTAAATTAATACAACCAAATTTCTTATAAATTTTTTAAAGATTATTGAAGATTATTAAATTCTATCAGGGATTTTTAAGGATTAATACAGACAGTTGAAGATTACAAGCGGATTATTAAGCTACAATTTGAAGATTATTGCGGACTAATGCCTATACATAAAGAGTTTCAGCGATTAATGATATTCCTCAATGTATAAACTTGATAGAACCCGAAAATAGGACAAGATGTGTCTTTGTACGTACCTCCCAAAGACTATCTTGCCGCTAAAGGCGGAAATAAAAAACTTGCGCAACTAAAAAAAGTTAATAAATTGCATTTTAATATAAAATATATTAATAATGAAAAATATTAAACAGAGAGATGTAAAAAAGAGTGGAAGGCTGGAAATAAGAATAACCGAAGCTAATAAAAAGTGTATCGAAGAAAAGGCCAGGTCATTTGGTATATCAATGGCAGAAATAATAACGAATCTCATAAAAGATATTCCTATAACAGATAGGAAAATCAAGGATGAAAAGTTCCATGCTGTTCATTCTTTATGTAAGGAAATTAATTACATCGGCAATAATATAAACCAGATCACCATCGCATTGCGGCAAATCCGTGCTGATAAAAAAATTCCGGACGGAGAATACGAAATGATAGAAGAACAACTGAAAAAATATAATGAAAAGCGAAATGAGATCAGCGAATTACTTACCAGGAACTTATTTTAAAAATGAATAGTGCCATTTTTAAAATTATGTCCGCAGCGGGTGGCAATTTTAATGCAGTTAATTATAATGAAAAAAAAGTGAAACAAGGTGTCGCAGGGCTTGTCTTTTTTGAAAACTTTGGAGGCCTTCAGAATAAAGAAGAAATAACCAAAGAAGAATTTAAAAAATATCTGCAGGCCTATTCTTCACGTAATAATAAAATAAAAAATCCGGTTTTTCATGCAACCTGTAGTTGCAAAGAAAGAGAGCTGAGCCATGAACAACTTAAAGATATTGCATTAGAGATTATGCAAAACCTGGGATATAAAGAAAACCCTGTTTTAATCTATGAGCATCATGATACTAATAATAATCATGTTCATATTGTAACCAGTCGTGTTGGTGTGGATAGAAAAAAAATTAAAGACAATTTTGAAGGAAAAAGATCAAACCATTATCTAAATGCAATTTTAAACAGAGAACCACATCAGGAGTTTAATAACCATCTTACAAACGCACTAACCTATAAGTTTGGAACTCATGCACAATTCTCTTTACTCATGGAATTGAACGGCTATAAAACTCAGAAGAAAGCGGGTCAACTTTTGTTTTTCAAGCATGGAGGAAAACAAGGAAGCATAAGCCTGGCAGATCTTGATAAAAAAATAGGGATAGATGAAAATGCTGAAAGAAATATCAATCAGATAAAAGCGATTATCTATAAATACAAAAAACAATATTCCGGAAAATTGCACTGTAATCATGATAAAAAATTTACCACAGAGCAAAAGAATTTTGAAAGTGATTTAACCAATATCCTAAAACAAAAATTTGGAATGGATTTCATTTTTTTTACTGGCAAAGACAAAGAAAAACCTTATGGTTATGCCATAATAAACCATAATAAAAAAGAAGTTTATAAAGGAAGTAATGTAATAAATCTTGATCACTTAATTACGGATTTTACGGGTAAAGAGAGAGCCTCATTCGTAACCCCTAATGGTCGAACATCAGGATGGATGAGCGGATTAGAGCGGGATTTATTCTATAATAAATTCATAGAAGAAAATAACAAAGAGATACCGCAATACCAAAGTGAATACAAGGGCGAAATTCAGTTCAACGAAATGTTTGGGAGCTTTTTAGAAGAAATTGAAAGGGAAAATCATTTGGGCGATGGAAGAGCAAAGAGGAGAAGTAATAAAAATAGAAAAGGTATCTAAGCAAAATTAGTCAATGTGAAAACAATTTTATTTACAGGCATTAAGGGGGGAACAGGTAAAACCACATTAGCGGCGGCTTTTAGCGCATTCTTATTCAATGAAAAAGCAACTGATAAAATTACATTGATGGGTTTTGATTTTCAAAGAGAGCTTTCTTTCCTTGCTAAAAAAGAGAAACCGGAATTTGATGTTATAGAATGTAATTACGAGGATTTTATTACTGTTTATGAGAATGAAATAAAAAAAGAAACGCAATACTTAATCATTGATTGCGGATTTCAACCTATTAAGTATTATCAAACAATACTCAATAACTCTAATATAGTTGTCTTGCCCTTCCTGCATACTGAGTTAGATGTTGTTAAGCTATTTGGTTTTGGAAAGATTATTAGAATAAATGATAGAAAGCGGCAGGGGCAAATATTCTATTGTTTGCCAAACTTTTGTCATGTTAATAGAGATAACGAAACAATCATTCACGGAATTGATAAATCATTAATAAATCAAGGATTTAATTTAACTCCATATATAAACCATATAAGCAAGATTAATTACTTCGGTCTTTCTAAAAAGCATATTTATATATTCCGTTCCACCTTCATAAAAATTATTAATAATTTTTAATTAATTTTTGCAATTATTAATATTATCACTACTTTGCGTCTTTAAATTATTAATCTAATTTATACTTTTATGACATTTAATAAATTTATTATTATAATAGGCGGATTTTTAGGAATATATTATTTTGTCATTATATTGTTTGATCTTCTAAAATCAAACAATAGTATTGTCCACGCCACTAACCATTCGGTACAGTTTGAGAAATCAGAAAAACCTATAATTATCTCAGAAGATTCCCAGGAAAAGAATCACCCGGTTAATTTAGGAATTGATGAAAATATAAAAAAGTATTTGCCATCTGAAGATGGAATAAAAAATGAAGATGTGGTAAAAAAAAATTCTCCACTAGTTGACTTAGGATTAGAAACTATATCCGGGGATGCTTACACCTTAAGCGCTGAAAATCTTTCAAAATTTATTATGGGCTAAATTTTTTAAACCAATCTATTCATCATGTTGATAAATCATTTATTGGATATTATGCCCACAGGAAGTTTATCAGACATTAATTGGTCTGTTAAAAATGAAATATGGTTTTATATAAAAGGCTTGTGTTATGCAGTAGCTGGAGTTTTAGGACTGGTATCCGGATTGAGAGTTTATAATCTATGGAATGTGAATGGAAGGCATCATGTTCATATTGATGCCGCGGTAATTTCGTGGGCTGCGGCAGCTATTTTTTTAGTGGTAGCAACGGCGTTCATTAATATGACATTAATGTAAGTGTTATGAAGCTTTTGGATATAGGAATTGATTACGGTGATTTATCTGCTTTGATTTTATCTATCGGGGCTTGTCTTGCACTTGTCGGTGCTGTGGTTATTTATAAGAAATGGAGTATGGGTAATCATAATATTGAAAACGAGGTTATTCTTTGGGCTGGTGGCATTTTGATGCTTATCATCATTCAGGTATTTATAAAAGTAATGTTCGGAATGTAGAGGACATATTTTAATAAGAAAAGTTTTTGGAATTTTTATTTTTCAATTTTTAAACAATCACTTATGAAAAAAATGGTAAAACAAACCGGAAAGAAAAAAGCCTTTTTCTTTTTCGTAATGGCCTTTGTAGCTTTTATACCATGCATCGCAGATGCAGGTACTTTTTTAGACATAAACGCTGGTTTAACATCCGCGGCAACTACAATAAACGGAACATACGCCTTAGTCTCTAAACTGTGCCTGGCAGTAGGCGCAATAGTAGGACTGGCCGGCGGTATAAGGGTTTACGTTAAATGGAATAACGGCGATCATGAAGTTCAAAAAGAAATTATCGGTTGGGCTGGCGCATGCATCTTCCTGCTCTTAACCGGTACGGTACTCAATGTGTTCTTCACTTAATAAACGACCACAAAAGGCTTCCAACCTAAATGTAAAGGGAGGGGAGGCATTTAAAAAAGATTAAGTAATCCTCTCCTTTTCTCTAATTCAAAACCTAAAAATAACACCTATGCAAACCGAAGAATTCGCAATTTATAAAGGGTTACAGCGGCCTTTAATATTTAAAATGTTTAAGGGCAGGTTCATTTATTATGGAGCAGGCGTATTGATTGCAGGGATAAT
>DATKQQ010000140.1:0-5169 GCA_035532615.1 Hanamia sp. | reverse complement strand
CGCTTTGGATTTTATCCGGCGGAGGTACTTGCTGATCAAATATATTGCACCGGGGAAAATCGAAAGCAACTCAAGCTATTGGATATAAAATTAATTGCCAAGCCCCTTGGGCGACCTTCGGCCCAGGCAGTGAAAATTCATTTAAGTCCTGGCGAGCGTAATCCAATAGAAGGGAAGTTCGGCCAAGCCAAAGTGGCTTATGGATTAAATAACATAAGAGCTAAGCTATCTTCAACGAGTACTTCATGGATTGCTGCGATAGCTTTAGTGCTAAACCTCGTTAAATTAACGGGGCAGGCACTTGTGTCCCTACTATTACTCCTAAAAAATATTTTGAAAAGTTTATCAGGGGAGATAATAAACATATCATATAATTATAATACGATAAAATCGGCTCCGGCGAGTTTATGAGCAGACCCTATTTAGCAATATAGATTATGTGGCTCGCATTACCATTCTTCGAAAAATAGGAGATGTTCATCCGCTTATTACCATTTTCGGAGTAATTGTTGGTATTAGTATTTTTGGATTTATAGGATTGATTTTTGGACCACTCCTCATTAGTTATTTTATTGTGTTGGTAAAAATTTACCGGAATGAATTTAATGATACTCCCGTAATTAGGTTAGATACTGAAGGAGAAAATACTTCCTGAAATTTTATCCTTATTGAAAACACCATTACTTTTTGCCAAAAAAATTTATGAAACATATATCTCATTTATCAAAAGATAAAAAATTAAAAAAACTCATAGATTCCCAGGCACCTTTTATTTTAGAAAAAAGAAATAAAGTGTATCTGCGATTATGTTCTTCTATATTAAGCCAGCAATTGAGTACAACTGTTGCAAGGGTTTTGTATAAACGATTTCTTGCGCTTTATGGAGATAAAGATCCCACAGTAAAGATGATTTTGGAAACTCCGACAGAAACCTTTCGGAGTATAGGTTTTTCAAATGCCAAAGCTTCTTATGTTCATAATGTATGCCGGTTTTTTATTGAAAATAAAATCACAGACGCTCAATTGCATAAGATGAGCAATGAAGAAGTAATAGATTTTCTTACTCAAATAAAAGGTGTGGGAAAATGGACGGTTGAAATGATCTTAATGTTTACACTCGGCCGCGAAGATGTATTTGCAATAGATGATCTCGGGTTAAAACAAGGGGTCATCAAATTATACAATCTTAAAGAAGCTGATAAAAAAGTATTACAGAAAAAAATAGAAGCGATTTCAATAAAATGGAGTCCTTACAGAACCTATGCCTGCAGGTATTTATGGAATTGGAAAGACAATGAACCTGTTCCTGAAAAGAAAGTCAGAAATAAAAGTAAATGATAGGAATAAAAAAAACATTTTCCTACTTCTTTTTTATTAAAGGGTTATTCAACCCGTTAATCACATTATCAACCACAGCAAAACCCGGTAGCTTAGAGAAAAATTGTGTAAGTGTTTTACATCCATAAGTGCGTACATCAAAGCTCGGGTCGAGTTTTCTAAGATTAATTCCGAGGGTGGAAATGTATGCCTCGTTGCTTTCATTAATACTCATGTCATAAGCTTTATTAATGAGCTTGGTATTTACGTTTGACGTTGTTCTTTCTTTATTTTTTTTTATGGTCTCTTTCTTTTCCGGGACCTCTGTTTTAGGTTCCAGGTTTTCTATGTATGTAAAAATTTCACAAGATTTCACAAAAGCCCCGGGAGTTTTTTGTTCGCCAATCCCCATTACAAAAATGCCGGCTTCCCTTATCCGTTTCGCCAAACCTGTATAATCGCTATCGCTGGAAACGATGCAAAATCCGTCCACCAGATCAGCATGCAAAATATCCATTGCGTCTATAATCAAAGCGCTATCAGTAGAATTCTTTCCTGTAGTGTAAGAAAATTTTTGGATGGGATTAAACGCCATTTCATTAAGTTGGCTTTTCCAATGGTTCATGTGCTGTGTGGTCCAGTCTCCGTAAACTCTTCGTATGGTTACTTTGCCATATTTCGATGCTTCTTCTAAAACAAGGTCCATCATTTTTGATTGGGCATTATCTCCATCAACCAAAAGAGCAATTCTGTTGCTTTTCGTTTCCATACTTTTTTATTGATACAAAAATAGGTTTAAAGATTCATACTGAGATTTACCGGTTAAAGCAAAAGATTTTGTATTTAAAAGATCAGTAATTTTAGCGGACTCATTGAATCACACAAAATGAAAAAGAAGAATTGGTATCTGTTAGTTATTTTCATTGGCTTTATTTTGATCATTACTGGGATTTTTATGTTGAACGAAGCCATATCAAAAAATAATCATTCTAAAGTTTGGATTCAATTGCTTATGCTTGTTTTCTGGATTGCTTTTACGATCAGCAACATTTTTCTTTATAAAAAAGAGGTTCGGAAAAGTAAAGAGTAACAAACCTTCCAAAGAGACTTTTATTTAGATTCTCTTATGAAAGAAGTGTTCTTTCTGTCTTTTATATTGCAGATTTATTGTTGATTTTTATTTCTTCACATTAATATGAATCTTTTATCTTTGGCAATAAACATTTTTTATGAAGTTCATCGTTTCCTCTACGCAATTATTAAAACACGTTCAACAAATCAGTGGCGTTATCAGCGCCAATACTGTTTTGCCTATTCTGGAAGATTTTCTTTTTGAAATAGAAAAAAACAAACTTACGATTGTTGCCACCGACCTGGAAACGGTGATGAAAATAAATATGGATATTGAAGCCAAAGAAAACGGTAAAATATGTATTCCTGCAAAAATTCTTTTGGATTCTTTAAAAAATCTTCCTGAACAACCCCTCACTTTTACTATTGACAAAAACTATGGAGTAGAAATTACCAGTGATAACGGGAAGTATAAAGTAATGGGCGAAAATCCAGATAATTTTCCTAAAGAACCTATCGCTGAAACCTCCAATTCTTTTACCATGCCTTCATCAGCATTGGTTACGGCTATCAACAAATGTATTTTTGCTACCAGCTCTGATGAACTACGGCCTGCAATGACAGGTATATTCTTTGAACTTAAGCAGGATGGAATTACCACTGTAGCTACAGATGCGCATCGCCTGGTTCGTTTTTTAAGAAATGATGTTCGGTGCCCCGAAAGTGCCAATTTTGTCGTTCCTAAAAAGCCCCTTAATTTATTGAAAAATGTTTTGCCAAATTCTGATGATGTGCTTACTGTTTCTTACAGCAAAAGTCATTTATTTGTGAAACACGATGGAACTGAATTGGTTTGCCGTTTGATAGATGCCAGGTTTCCGGATTATAAAGTAGTGATACCGGCAGATAACCCATACAAGCTTACGGTTAATAAAAATGACTTTCAGAATGCATTGCGCAGGGTAAGCGTTTTCAGTAATAAAAGTACCAACCAGGTTGCACTCACAATTACCGGTAGTGAATTACAACTTGCCGCGCAGGATGTTGATTTCAGTTTTGAAGGTAATGAACGTATGGCTTGTCAATATGATGGCGAAGACATGCAAATAGCTTTTAATGCAAAATTCCTTGTTGAAATATTAAGCGCCGCAGATACGGAAGATGTGGTTGTTGAATTAAGCACACCTTCCAAAGCAGGAATTATTAAGCCCACCGAACAGAAAGAAAACGAAGAATTATTAATGCTGGTAATGCCGCTTATGTTGAATAATTAAAACTCTCTCTTAAACTGATTGGTTTTTTTGAGATTCATTTTACTAAAATGGTCTTTACTTTCCGTATCCCCATTTTTAATTTTCATTTTGATTACCCTGGATTTTTTCGTATTTTTAAATAAGCACAAACATTTCATTCATGGATTTTATAACAATTAGAACCTTTCAGAATTACTTCTCAGCTCATATAATGCTCACAAAATTCAGAGATGCCGGAATAGAATGTTATTTGAAAGATGAATTTACTGTAACTGTTGATCCGATATTATCCAATGCTGTGGGAGGAATTAAACTAATAGTAAAAACAAAGGATGAAAAAGAGGTTCGCCATCTTTTAGATTATTTTGATGAAGAATATATGAAAAGTGCGGTGTGCCCTAAATGTGGGAGCCTAACAATAGAGTTGTTTCCTAAGAAAACAACTGCTAATATGGCTACTGCATTACTTACGTGGATTTTTGGCAGCTATGCGATATCCGTAAGAAATGTGTATCATTGTTCCTCCTGTGGTTACGAAAGTGAATCCTTACCGGAAAATTATCTGGAAGAAAATTTAGATTTCCTGGAAGAAAATTCAAATTAACCAATGGAATAATTAATGAAAACAATTGCGCTTATCCCTGCCCGTTATGCTGCCTCGCGATTTCCCGGAAAGCTGATGCAGAAATTAGGTGAAAAAACAATTATAAGACAAACTTATGAAAATACGGTTGCGACTTTGCTATTTGATGAAGTAATAGTGGTAACAGACAGCGAAATTATTTACAACGAAATTTTACAAAACGGCGGCTATGCCGTTGTGAGTAAAAAACAACACGAAAGCGGAAGCGACCGGATCGCAGAAGCTGTTGCAAATATTGATGTTGATATTGTGGTAAACGTTCAGGGAGATGAGCCTTTTGTAAAAAAAGAAATGCTCAAAAATTTATTAAGCCCCTTTAAAAATGATCCGAATCAAAATATAAAAGTGGCTTCATTAATGCATACAATAGAGGACGAAGAAATTATCTTTAATCCCAATCAGGTAAAAGTGGTAGTGGATAAAAACAATAATGCTTTATTGTTTTCAAGAAGTGTGATTCCCTTTCATCGCGATAAAGATATAACACCGGTTTATTATAAACACATTGGAATTTACGCTTACAGAAAAAATATATTAATGGATTTTACTCAGTGGAAAAATACCCCACTTGAGAAGATTGAAAAATTAGAACAACTCCGGTATCTTGAAAACGGCGTTTCCATAAAAATGGTTGTTACTAATGAAAGTCCTGTATCAATTGATACACCTGAAGATTACGAGCGGGCCAAAAAATTAATATAATTTTTAAGCGGTTCCTGTTACCTTTATTCCTATACCATATATTTATTAATAGGAGCATAAATTGGTAAGGATTATGTATATTTGCTCATGGCAAAAAAAGATGGAAGATACCGGACAGCTTCGGCACAAGCTACCATAAGGGAACAAGTGGTAGATTTTTTAAAAAAGAAAAGAGGCACACAA